>NZ_BAAGZM010000606.1:0-2538 GCF_054778495.1 Hymenobacter agri | reverse complement strand
CGGCGGCCTGGTGCGCCAGGCCGACCTGGACAAGTACCAGCCCAAGTGGCGCGAGCCGCTGCGGGGCCGCTACCGCGACTACGACGTGATTACGATGCCGCCGCCCAGCTCGGGCGGCGTGGCCCTGTTGCAAATGCTACAAATGCTCGAGCCCGTCGACCTGGCCCAGGCCGGCTACCACACGCCCCTGGCCGTGCACTACCTCACCGAAGCCGAGCGCCGCGTGTATGCCGACCGCGCCACCTACCTCGGCGACCCGGATTTTGGCACCGTACCCGTGCAGAAGCTACTCGACGTGGACTACAACCGCCAGCGCGCGGCCTCGTTCCGCTCGCGGGGCCGGGCCACGGCCAGCGCCGACGTAGCCGCCGGCGCCAAGCTGCCCGGCTACGAAAGCTCCGAAACCACCCACTACAGCATCGTCGATGCCCTCGGCAATGCCGTGAGCTGCACCACCACGCTGAATGGCGCGTACGGCAGCAAAGTGGTGGTAGCCGGCGCGGGCTTTCTGCTGAACAATGAGATGGACGACTTCTCGGCCAAAGCCGGCGTGCCCAACGCCTACGGCCTGGTGGGCGGCACCGCCAACGCCATCGCGCCCGGCAAGCGCATGCTCAGCAGCATGACGCCCACCATCCTCACCCACAACGGCAAAGTGGCCCTCGTCACGGGTTCGCCGGGCGGCAGCACCATCATCACCAGCGTGTTGCAGAGCATTCTGGGCGTGGTCGACTACGGCCTGAACGCCCAGCAGACCGTGACCGCGCCGCGCCTACACCACCAGTGGCTGCCCGATGTGGTGGACGTGGAAGCCGGTGCCCTGCTGCCCGCCGCCCAGGACACCCTGCGTGCCCACGGCTACCGCCTCAATCCCCGCCTGCCCTGGGGCCGCCTCGACATCATCCATGTGCGCCCCGACGGCGTACTCGAAGGCGGTGCCGACCCCCGCGGCGACGACACGGCGCTGGGGTATTAAGGGTTGAGGGTTGAGTTTAATAAAGCGTCATGCTGAGCGCAGTCGAAGCATCTCTACCGCGCAACTAATCCCAATCGACAGGATTTACTATGGCGGTAGAGATGCTTCGACTGCGCTCAGCGTGACGTTCTTTTATGCTCGACACAACACAAAAAAAGCCCGCCTGATGAATCAGGCGGGCTTTTCTTTAATGTTCAGTCAGCAACTAGTGCTGCACCGGGGTCTGGCGGGCTACTAGGCGCAGATTGCCGGCGGCGGTAACGAGCTTCTGGCTCAGCTCGCGGGCTTTGTCGCCCTCGCCGCTGAAGTTGTGGGTGCCGGCGGCGGCCTGGGCCGTCAGCTCGCCCAGCTTCTGGAACGACTGGGCCATGGCGGCGGCGTTGTTGTTGTTCACGTGGCCGCGCAGAGCCTCCAGCTCGGCCACGATGGGCCGGGTGGCGGGCTGGTCGATGCTGCGCAGGTGCTGAATCCAGTTTTCGAGGTGGTCCTGGCCCTTGCTGGGGTCCACGTTGAAGCCGAGGTTGACGGTATCGAAGAGGAGGCGAATGCTGGATTCAGCTTCGGAGAAAAAGCTCATGGGATAAACTTAGAAGTGAGATGGTACGGCAATGCGGCCGCGAATGGAGCATCCGCCGGGCCGGTTTCGGCCGCGAAGATACGCAGGCCCAGCCTTGTCCGCTTACTTCCGGGCCGCACTGCGGTGCGCAATAAAGTGCCGGGGCCGGACAAATATGCCCAGCCCTGGCGATACATCATTGCTAAGCTGCCAGCTGGCCGGCGGCAGCTTCCAGCGCCTGGCCCAGCTGGCGCAGCTTGTCCTGAGCATCGGGCGTGGCCTTGGCGGCGGCGGCCGTGGTATGCTCGCCCAGGGTGCGGAGGCTGCGAGCCAGCGCGCCGGTATCGGAGGCCCCGCTGCGCAGGATGTCGTGTAGCTGCCGCAACTCCTGGCTGATGCCGGCAAACTGCGGGTTGCCCTCTAAGGTGACAATCCAGCCGGCTACGGTGGGGCCGGCGGCTCCGGCCGCGGCGGCGAGGCCGCCGGCCAGGGTATTGAGGGTGGTATCAAGCTGGCTGTTGCCCAAGGTGCTTTGCGAAGGAGACTGGCTCATGGTGGGAAATGGGTTGAGGAGGTGAACGATACCCCAGCAACCCAGGCCCGGCGCAGTTGTTTCGGCCGAGCGGGGCCGACCTACTCGTCGCCGGGGTGCAGGGCCTGCACGTCGGGGTGGCTGTAGTTCACCACGATAACCGAGAATGGGTGCGGCTCGCCCTCGCGCTTTTCGATGCGAATGGTGCCGGCATCGCGCAACTTGTTGAGCAGGTCGCGGCGCTCGTAGTCGGGCAGCTCGGGCAGCTCGTCGGTGAGCAGGCGCATGAACGGGCCCAGCCACAGCTCGGGCACGCGGCGCTGCTGCTTGATTTCAAGCTTGTGAAACTCTTCGAGCATGAAGCCCAGCGTACGGCGCTCGGTGTCGGTAGCCAGCGGGCGGATGGGCGCGAAATCGGGTACCTCATCGGCCGGGCGCGAAAGGAACGGCCGGGCCGGCGCCACCGGCCGCGGG
>NZ_BAAGZM010000605.1:0-2546 GCF_054778495.1 Hymenobacter agri | reverse complement strand
CGGCACGGGCAGCGGCGTGCTGGCCAGGCGCCAGGCCGGAATGCTGGCCAGGCCGCCCAGCGTGTAGGGCGTGCGGGCATTCTCGAAGTCGTCGACGTAGCTCACGCCATTTTCGCCGTTGCCCAGCTGCGAGCGGCCCGGCAGCAGCTTGGCAAATTCCCCGCTGAAGGCAATGGTCGAAATCTCCTTCGTCGACACGAAAGGCAGCATGTCGAGGTACTTGGTCAGCACCCGGCTGTCTTTGCGGATGCTGCCGTCGAGGCCCACAATGGTGTTGTTGCCCGGCTCGTCGCCCACGTTCACGCGGTTGATGCCTGGGGCTTGGTTCTCCAGCAGGTGTAGGGCCGTGGCGCCCAGCGTAATGTCCTTGTTCAGGCGGTAGTCGAGGCGGGTGCCCAGCAGCTTGCGGGGCTGCACCTGCACCAACGCGTTTTTCTCAAACTCCACCCGCAGCTCGTTGGCCGAATTGAGGTAGGCCGGGTTCAGGATTTTCACCTTGGCCTGGTCATAAAACACCTGGTAGTCGGTGCCTTCCGTGAGCAGCGTCGAGCCCGAGCGCACCCGCACCGAGCCCTGCGCAATGCCAATGCCCGGCAGGTTAATCTCATCGGAGCCCGCCCCGCCCTGGAAGCGCCCGCGCAGGAAAAACTTGTCCTTTTCCTGGCGCTGCTGCGCGTCGCTCTGCGTCTGGTTATACAGCTCCGAGTACACGTACTTCTGCGCCAGCAGCCGCTCGTTGGCCCCATCTACCCCGGTCGTGTCGAACTGCGTGCGCAGGTAGTTGCCGAAGGGCTGAATGTTGGGGAAAATGATTTTGCCCAGCTCGGGGTCAATCGTGACACCCGGGAAAAAGTCGAAGTTGCCGTCGGGGTTGCGGTCGTTGTTGGGGTTCACGTGGTCGAGGTTGAGCACCTCAATCAGCGGGCGGTTGCGCAGCAGGTCGCCTTCCTTAAGCGACACCAAATCGACCCCCGTGGCGTCGTCCTTATAAATGATTTGCAGCTGGAAGTTGTCGCGGCTCAGCTGCGAGGCGTTCAGGGGATAGATGTTTTTCATCATCAAATCCCAGGTCGGCGTGTTGCGGGTGCTCACGCCCCGGTTCAGCGGGTCGGGGCGGCCCGGCGCCGGCAGCGCGTTCACGCCCGGGTTGCTGGCGCGCAGCATTTTCAGAAACACCACCTGGTCGGCGGGCAGTGAGCCGTAGTCGTCCGAGGTTTCCCCCACCTTGTAGGTTTTGCCGTTGTAGATGTAGGTGTAGCTCACGCCCAGCACTTGGTCGGGCAGCAGCGGCGTGTTCAGGCTCAGGTAGCCCAGCTGGGCATTGAAGGTGTACTCCCGGTTGTCGAGCTTGCGGGCCCGTACCCGCTCAAAGTCTACGTTCTTGGCCAGGCGCAGTGAGTTTTGCAGGTAAGCATCCACCGTTAGGTTGTCGCGGTTGGCGGGGTTGCTGGTGAGCTGGCTGAACTCGGTGTTGGCGCGGTTGTCGGCCGGGGTTTGGGGCGTGGCGTTGGGGTTGGGCTGGAAGAGCTGCTGCTGGTACACGCGCAGCGGCTCGGCCAGGTCCATCAGCGTCACCACGTTGCGCAGGGTTTCGGTGGTGCGATTGTCGTTGGTCACGTACACCTCCAAGCGCGTAATCGTGATGCCGCTCTGGATGGTGGGCAGGTTGCGCAGCGCCTGGTCGTAGCGCTCGCGGAAAAACTGCGACAGAAAAAAGTGCCGGTCGCGCTCGTACTGGCTGGCTTTCAACTCGTACTGCCGGCTCTGGGCCCCGTTCTGAATGCGCACCTCGTCGGCGGTGCCGCGCACGGTGGCGGCCACGGCCGTCACGCCCAAGCGGCCAAACTGCAGCTGGGTTTTAATACCGAACAAATTCTGCCCGCCCTGCACCAGCGAGTTGCCCAGCGGCAGGCTCACGTTGCCCAGGTCCACCTTGCGCACGATGTCGTTGTCTTCGCCCGCGAAGTCGAATTTCATCTGGTTATCAAAGTCGAACGAAGCCTTGGTGTCGTAGTTGAACACCAGCTTGAGCCGGGTGCCAATCTGCCCGGTCAGGTTCACGTTGATGTTCTGCTCGAATAGAAAGTCGCCCACGCTCTGCTGGCGCAGCGTCAGGGCCGGGTTTTCGTTGCGGTTGTAGCGCGCCCCAAACTTGAGCGTGACCGCGCCCGCCGGCCGGATGTCGACGTAGCTGCCCCCGAAAATACGGTTGGCAATGGGTCCGAGGTAAATCTTGGGAATCAGGCGCTGGGCCTGGGGCGAGCCCGGCTTGGCCGCAATGCCCGTGATGCCGCCCTTGGCCTTCTGGCGGTAGTAGTCGGCAATGGCCTGGCGGCGCTGAAACTCTTCGTACTCCTTGTAGCTCAGTACGCTGGGGTCGCGGTAGTCCACTTCCTTGCCCACCTTTTCCTGCACGTCGAACTGCTTCAAGCTGTCATCAACGGCCACGTTCAGCTTCACGGTTTTGGGCAGGGGCAGAATGAGCGGCGACTCGCGCCGGCGCTGGCCAAAGGGGCTGCCGGGGCGGTCCTGGGCCCGCACGCGGG
>NZ_BAAGZM010000604.1:0-2548 GCF_054778495.1 Hymenobacter agri | reverse complement strand
GGCGGGTTCGTCGGCCTCGGTTGGCGCAGCTGCGGCGTCAGAATCGCGGGCAGCTAGGTAGGCCAGGCCGGCAGCGGCCAGGGCCAGGCCGCCCACCAGCTTCTGGCCGGTGCTGAGCTTGCCGATTTCGCGGGTCACTTTCCGGAACTTCTTCACCGAGGCGTGGGCCAGGTCGAGCAGGTCGTCGGAAGCTTCGTCTTTCTTGCCGTGCTTTTTCTTTTTACCGGTACTCATGAGCAATTGGGGTAAAACCGTTTCGAACAGGAACGCAAAGGGAATACGCATGGCGGCAAGTAGATGGCGGGCTCAGGCTCACGGCCAAGGCCAACAGGCGAATTCATGTATTCGCAGGACGTGCCACCAAGGTTGCCATTAAAATTGCGTAGCTGAACCGTGCGCCCGGCACGCGCCCCAAATGCCGAAAGGCCGCAGTCTCCATTGAGCTGCGGCCCTGGCGGCCAGTAGTACCCGCCGCAGCGGGTGGTAGCACCATCTGGCCGCCGATATCGGGCCCGCCGGAGCGGGCGAGGTAGCAGCGCGGCGGCCAGCGCTAGTTTTCCATGCGGCCCTGCTCGGCCTCGGTGCCGGTGCGGCGGCGCTGGCTGGCCTTCACGCGCTGGTTGCCAAACTTGTAGCTAAAGTTGAGCTTCACGAAGCGGCTTTCGATTTTATCGAGGTTGGTGGAGTTGATGCCGTTGGCCAACACCTCGTAGCGCATCTGCTGCACGTTGAAGGGGTCGGTGACGTTGAGCGTGAGCGTGGCGGCCTCCTTGAACAGCGACTTCGACACCCCGAAGCTGCTGCTAAGCCGCGAGCGGAAGGCCACTCCGCCGAACGTCATCGGCGACATGTACATGGCCGAGGCCTCGACCTTGAAGCCGTGGGCCAGCCGCAGCGTGTGGTTGCTGGAGAGGTAGCCCGAGGGACGGGCCACGCTCAGCCCCACCGCGCCGCTGTTGATGCGGGCATACTCCACGCCCAGGGTCGTTACGGTGTTCCACTTGCCGCCCCACAACGGCTTCATGAGCGTACTGCTGGCCGACACCGACTCGGCGCTGCCGAAGTTCTGGTACGAGCTGATGACCACCTGCGTAGCATCGTTTTTCTGGTAGCTTTCCACCAGCACGTCGGTGTGGTGCCCGTAGCTGATGGACGTGGACAGCAGGTCGCCGAACGAGTGGGTGAGCTCGAAGTTGTGCGAGTAGGAAGGCCGGATGTTGGGGTTGCCCTGCAGGTAGCGGTACTGGCTGACGTAGGTGACGAAGGGGTTGACGATGCCGAACTGAAACCGGTCGATTTTGCGGCTGTACGAAAGGCCAAGCTGCGATTTTTCCGACAGCTTGTACTGGGCAGCCAGCGTCGGGAACAGGTCGAGGTAGTGGCGCTCGGTGGTTTGGCCGGTGGTGAGCGAAGTGCCGGTGGTGTTGGTTTGCTCGAGGCGCAGGCCGGCTTGCAGCTCCACCGTTTTGCCCGGGCGGCTCACGCTGGCGTAGGCGGCGTTGATGTTTTCGCGGTAGATGAAGTGGTTGGTTTTGCCGGCGTCCACGGTCCAGGGCTGGCCCTCGGCGGCCTGCTCCCAGCGGATGTCGTTGTCGGTGGTAGTGAAGGTGGTTTTCAAGCCGGCTTCCAGTGTGCCTTTTTGCCAGGGCTGCGAATAGTCGGCCGCGGCCGAGCGCACCGAGTTGCGGGCCGGCGAGTTGTCGCGCAGCAAGGCCAGCGGGCCGGCGCTTTCCAGCTGCGCGTTCAGCGGCCGCGTCAGGTAGTCGGCGTGCGTGTCTTTGTGGTAGCCAAAGTAGTCGGCGTTGAGGCTGAGGGTGCGGCCGGTGGCGTCGAGCTTGGTTTTGTAGTAGAGGTTGAGCACGGGGTTCAGCACCTGGCTGCTGCCCGAGGTGTTCACGAGCGAGCCGGCCTGGGGCTGGCCGGTGGCGGCGTCGGTCAGCACGGCCAGGTTGCGGGCGTCGCGGGTGCGCTGGTTTAGGCTGCCCTTCAACAGGAAGCCCAGCGAGGTGTTGTCGCTCAACTGGTAATCGAGACCTAGGCGGGCGCTGTTATTCTGATTGTGGCGCACCTCGCGGCCGTTTTCGTTGATAACGGGGCCGTTTTCGGCGGTGCGGCGCACGGCGCTGGTGGTGCTGTAGGTCTGGTTTTCGAGGCGGTCGAGGCCGCCGTACACGTTCAGCTTCTCGGTGCGGTGGTTCAGGTTCAGGCCGGCGTTGTAGCGGCCATACTGGCCGGCGCCCACGCCCACAGTGGCCGTGCCGTTGGTGCCCAGCTTGCGGCTTTTGGCGGTGATGAGGTTGATGACGGCCGCGCCGTCGGCATCGTAGCGGGCCGAGGGGTTGGCGATGATTTCGACCTGGTCGAGGCTGTTGCCGGCCATTGCGCCGAGCATGTTTTTCAGCTCCTCGCCGCTCAGGTTAGTAGTTCGGCCATCGAGCAGCACCTTCACCGTTTTGCCGCGCAGCTGGAAACCGGTGCCGCTTTCGACTACGCCCGGGGCGCGGCCCAGCACGTCGTAAGCGGTGCCGCCGGCGGCCAGGGGGCTGGC
>NZ_BAAGZM010000603.1:0-2551 GCF_054778495.1 Hymenobacter agri | reverse complement strand
AAGCCGCGGCCGAAGAAGCCCCGGCCGCGCTGCCGCTCGTCGGCCACGGTGGTGCGCCAAGCCTGGGTTTGCTGCATCACGCCGGGGTTGGCGTAGTAGCCGGGGTTGGGCGTCATGTACCGGCCGGCCATGTAACCGATGCCGCTCCACATCAGCACGTTCATCATGCTGCTGTTCTGCACGTGGTTTTCGGGGTTCTGGCGGCTGTAGTCCTGCATCTGGCGCTGCAGGGCCTGGCCTTGCAGGGTGTCGGTTTTGCCGTCGGCGTGGTGCAGGATGGCGGCCACTTCCTCTTTACCGGCCGGGCGTTCGGCCGTTATTTTCCACTCGCCGGGCTTCACTTCGGTCATTTCCGTGATGACGCCCTGGCTGTAGGTTTCGCCGCCCCAGCCAGCATCGGCCCCGTTTTCGGCGGTGGCGTCGTCGCGGTTGTCGTTGCCTGAGCAGGCGGGCAGCGTGAGGCCCAGGCTGCCCGCCGCGGCCAGCAGCAACACGTTGCGGCGCCAGTCGCCGAGGGGGTGGAAATGCTTTTTCATTGCTTGATGGAAAGGATTGGGAGTTGCGTAGTGCTTAAAACCACTGCGCCACCAGCTGCATCAGCTGCTCCAAGGCGGCTTGGTCGGCGTGGTCGAAGTCGTTCAGCTGGTCGCTGTCGACATCTAGCACGGCCACGACCTGGCCGTTTTTGAGGATGGGCACCACGATTTCGGATTTGGAATCGGAGCTGCAGGCGATGTGACCGGGGAAGGCTTCCACGTCGGGCACCAGCACGGTTGCGGCCCGGGCCCAGCTGGCCCCGCACACGCCCTTGCCGTGGCGGATGCGCGTGCAGGCAATCGGGCCCTGAAACGGCCCGAGCACTAATTCATCGCCTTTCACCAAGTAAAAACCGACCCAGAAAAAGCCGAAGGCCTGGCGCAGCGCGGCGGCCGTGTTGGCGAGGTTGGCCGTGAGGTCGGGCTCGCCGGTGGTGAGGGCTTCGATTTGGGGCAGGAGCTGGCGGTACTGCTCGGCTTTGGTGAGCGTGGTGTCGAGGATGAGGGATTCGGCCATGATTGTAGCGCGGACTTTTAGTCCGCGAAATGCAGTAGAGATAAATGGTTATTCGCAATGGGGCGCCCAGCATTACAGCTGTAAGGCGAGTTTTGCCGGGTAAGCGCTACTTGTCGTTCACGTACCACAACAGCTCGTCGGGGCCCACGGTTGAAACCGAGCGCAGGCCCGTGTGGCCCAGGCGCGGGGATGCAATGCCCTTGCCCAGCCGCATGGGCGAGCGGAATACGCGGATTTCATCCCACAAACCAGCCGAAATCAGGGCATTTAGCACCGTGGGGCCGCCTTCAACCAGCACCGACTGGATATTTTGCTGGTGCAGGTCGGCCAGCACCTGGGGCAGCAGGTCATCGGCTTCGGAGAGCGTTACCAGGTCGAGGTTGGGGGTGTGATGGGGCTGCCGGTAGGTGTAAAGGCGGGTGGGCTGCGAGCCGTCGAGCAAGTGGTGGGTGGGCGGCAGGCTCAGGTTTTTGTCGATAACGAGGCGGGTGGGCTGGGGGCCGGGCCAGTTGCGTACGTTCAGGTGGGGGTTGTCGTGCAGGGCCGTGCGCGTGCCCACCAGAATGCCGGCCTCCTCAGCGCGCCATTGGTGTGTCATCAGCCCCGCCTGCGGCCCGCTGATTTGCACCGGCTGGAAATAGCGCCCGGCCAGAAAACCATCGGCCGTTTCAGCCCATTTCAGCACCAGGTAGGGCCGCTTTTTCTCGTGGAAGGTGAAGAAGCGCCGGTTCAGCCAGCGGCCCTCTTCGGCCAGCAGGCCGGTTTCGACGCGCACACCGGCGGTGCGCAGCTTCTCGATGCCGCGGCCCGCCACGAGGGCAAATGGGTCGGTGTTGCATACCACGACTTCGGGCACGCCCTTGGCGATGAGCAGGTCGGCGCAGGGCGGCGTTTTGCCGTGGTGGGCACAGGGCTCCAGCGTGACGTACACACGGCTTTCGCGCAGCAGGTCCTGATTTTCAACGGCGGCCAGGGCATTTACTTCGGCGTGCGGGCCGCCGTACTGCCGGTGCCAGCCCTCGCCGATGATGCGGCCCTGGTGCGTGACTACGCAGCCTACGAGGGGGTTGGGCCGGGCATAGCCGGTGCCAAGCTGCGCCAGGTCGAGGGCGCGGCGCATGAATAGCGCGTCGTCGGGTGTCACGTCGTCGGGTTTCATGCAGCGAAGGTAGGGGCGGCATGGCAGCTACGCCCCGGCCTACCTTTGCGGTCGATGATACTCCGCGACGCCACCGCTGCCCTCACGAAGGCCCTCACCGCTCTTTATCCCGCGCCCGAGGCCGAAGCCATTGCCACCGTGGTGTTTCAGCACCTGCTGCAGCTCGACGGCCTACCTTTCCTGATGGCGGCCCGCGAGCCCGTGGCGGCCGAAGTGCTGGCGCAGCTGCCGGCCATCCAGACGCGGCTGCTGGCCCACGAGCCCGTGCAGTACGTGCTGGGCACGGCCTACTTCGCAGGCATGGAGCTGGCCGTGACGCCCGCCACCCTCATCCCGCGC
>NZ_BAAGZM010000602.1:0-2551 GCF_054778495.1 Hymenobacter agri | reverse complement strand
GGCGAGGGCGGCGGCGGTATCGGCAAGTTTGGTTTCGTCGCGGCCGGTGATGGCTACCTGGTAGCCGGCGCGGCCAAAGGCCAGGGCGCAGGCCCGGCCAATGCCGGAGGTGCCGCCGGTGATGAGAACAGTGCGTGTGGGCATAAGAAAAATAAAAAGCCGGCGCTGACCGGCAGACTAACGAAACTGTGCGGCAAATTTAGCGCGGCGGCCGGCGTCGTGCCGTGGGCTGGCAGGCTCATGCCTAAACCTGCCGCGCGGCCAGCCATCTAATGAGCGCCTCACCCGCAACGAACCAGCCGGCGCACTGGCCGATTGCCACGCGGCAATGGCCGATTAATCCCTTGCTGTCGTCGGTTTGTGCTTACATTTAACCACTGAATTCTATTCTTTTTCTTCTTTGCTTCTCAGTATGATGCGACACCTACTTTCCGGGTTGCGGGGCTGGCCGGTGCTGACCGGCATATTACTTGTGCTGGGCACAGCAAACACGGCGCAGGCCCAGAACACCTGCCCCATCGCCGCCGCCTGCACGCCGGGCAACGCCAGCAGCGGGCAGGCCTCGGGCTTCGGCATGGGTATTCTGAATGTGACCGTAGGCAACAACCTCATCGTCAATAACACCGGCAACTACAGCGAAGGCTACAAGGACTACAGCTGCACCAAAAACGCAGCCCTGACCGTAGCCCAGCCCTACGCCATCAGCGTGCGCACGGGGCCGAACGTGGCGGAAAATGTGCGCGTCTGGATTGACTATAACAACGACGGCGCCTTCACCGGCACGGGCGAGCTGGTGTTCAGCTCCGACAACGCCACCCTGCACACCGGCACTTTCACACCGCCCACCACGGCCATTCTCAGCACCAACCTACGCATGCGCGTGGCCGCCGACTACGCCAACGGCATCATCCCGACTTCGTGCTCGACGCCGCAGTACTCGCAGGACGAAGATTACAGCGTGCGCCTTTCGGCTAACGCCAGCCCGCCGGTGGCGGCCTTCACGGTGAGCGCCACTACTACCTGCACCGGCTGCGTGCAGTTTACCGACGCCAGCCAGAACGCGCCCACCAGCTGGCTCTGGACGTTTGGCGACGGCACCACGAGCACCCTGCAAAACCCCAACCACTGCTACACCACGGCCGGCACCTACGCCGTGACCCTGAAGGCCACCAACGCGGCCGGCAACAGCACCAGCGCGGCCACCAGCATCACCTACAATACCACGGTGCCGGTGGCGGCCAGCTGCACGCCCCAAACGCAGAGCTACTTTGCCAACTACGGCATTGTCCGCTTCCGGCTGAATACCATCGACAACACCTCGGCCGACGGCAGCGCGGGCTACCAGGATTTTACCTGCACCCAGCGCACCGAGCTGACGGTGGGCGTGAACTACCCGATGGTTATCACGACGGGCGGCACCAACCCGCACGACATCCGCGTGTACCTCGACAAGGATAACAACGGCACGCTCACCACGGCTGAGCAGATTTACGCCAGCGCCATCACGGCCTCGCCCGGGGCCACCACCACCATCAACCTGCCCGCTACGGGCATCGTGTTCAACCAGCCGCTGCGCTTGCGCGTGGTAGCCGATGCCATTGGCAACACCACCGGCCCCTGCGTGAACCCAGTGAGCGGCCAGGCCGAAGACTACACCGTGGTGATGAAGGCCAACACCCTGCCCCCCATCATCGACTTCAGCAGCAACTACGTGGCCGGCAGCTGCGTGAACCCGGTGCAGTTTACCGACCTGAGCACCAACGCGCCTACTTCCTGGGCCTGGGACTTTGGCGACGGCGGCACCAGCACCCTGCAAAACCCCTCGCACCAATACGCTGCTACCGGCACCTACAGCGTGACGCTGACCGCCACCAACGCCTTCGGCACCGCCTCGGTGACGCGCCTGAACGCGGTGAGCGTGCAGGTGCCCTGCGTGACGTACTGCAGCGCCAACGGCACCGGCCCCACCGGCCCCAATGGCCAGACGCAGCCCAGCCCGTTCTGGATTACCAGCGTGGCGGTGGCCACCCCGGCCTACACCAACGTGACGGGCAACAGCGCCGGCGGCTACACCAGCTACGTGGCCTCACCCATCACGGTGGCCCCGGGCAGCACCATGGCCCTCACGGTTGGCACCAATGCCAACGTGATTCACCGCACGGCCGTGTGGGTCGACCTGAATCAGAATGGCTCGTTCAATGATGCCGGCGAGCTCGTGGCCACGGGCATCAGCGCCAACGGGCCAACGGCGAACTCGTTCACGGGCTCGTTTGTGCTGCCCTCGCGCACGTTCAGCACGCGCATGCGCGTGCTGGTGCAGGCCAATGCCAACACCACCGTGCCCAACCCCTGCAGCGTGAACTTGCTGAACGCCGAGGTAGAAGACTACCTGCTGCGCGTGCAGCCCTTGGCCACCCGCAGCGAGCAGGCCCTGCCCAGCCTCAGCCTCTACCCCACCCCCACCCCCGACGGTCGCCTGCGCCTGGCCCTTACCGATGTCCGCGCCGCGGGCCTCTACACCACCGAAGTGCGCAACCTGCTGGGGGCGGTA
>NZ_BAAGZM010000601.1:0-2562 GCF_054778495.1 Hymenobacter agri | reverse complement strand
CCGCACCACCGAGCTGAGCCGCGCCCTGGCCGAAACCGAGCGGCAGCGCGAGCATCTGCACCAGCAACAGCAGGCCCTGCAACAGATTCTGGAGCAGGTGCCCGCCGCCGTGGCCACCCTGCTGGGCCCGCAACACGAGTATTCGTTTTTCAATGCCCGCTACCAAGCCCTGGTGGGCGGGCGGGCGCAGCTGGGCCAGGCCGTGGCCGCCTGCCTGCCCGAGCTCGTAACGCAGGGCCTCACCCAAGTGCTCGATGAGGTATTCACCACCGGCGAGCCCTTCGTGGGCCTCGAGCGCCTCGTGGAACTGCACCACCCCGGGGCCACGGAGCCCGCCCGGCGCTATCTCAACTTCACCTACCAGCTGCTGCCCGCCGCCCCCGACCAGCCCCGCAGCCTGCTGGCCTTCATCGTGGACAACACCGACCAGGTGCAGAGCCGCCAGCGCGTGGCCGAAGCCAACCAGAACCTGACCAGCGCCAACGCCGCCCTCGACCTAAGCAACCGCCGCCTCACCCGCACCAACGCCGACCTCGACACCTTCGTGTACACGGCCAGCCACGACCTCAAGCAGCCCATCAACAACCTGCTGGGCCTGCTCGATGAGCTGCGCCGCACCGTGGCCTTCGCCGACCCCGCCGAGGGCGAGCTGCTGCTGCCCATGATTGAGCAGGCCCTGCACCAGCTCGGCACCACCATCGACGACCTGGCCGCCGTGGGCCAGGTGAAGCAGGCCAGCGGGGCGCCCGTCGAAACCGTCGACCTCGCCGAACTAACCCACGAGGTGTTGCAGGCCCTGCAGCCGCAGATGCTGGCCGCCCGCGCCCGCATCACCACCGATTTTGCCATTGCGCCCACCATCCGCTACTCACGCGCTAACCTGCGCACCATCCTGCTCAACCTCATCGGCAACTCCCTGAAGTACGCCGACCCCGCCCGCACGGCCCGCATCCACCTCTCACTCTGGAAGGAAAACGGCGCGCCCCTGCTCCTCATCGAAGACAACGGCCTGGGCTTCGACGCCCACCGCCACCAAGCCGAGCTGTTCCAGCTGTTCCGCCGCTTCCACACCCACACCGAAGGCACCGGCGTGGGCCTCTACCTCGTGAACCGCATCGTGCAGGGCAACGGCGGCCGGGTAGAGGTGGAAAGTGAAATCGGGCAGGGCACCACATTCCGGCTGTATTTGTAGGCGGGGCCGGAGGAAAGAAAAAGAACGTTATGCTGAGCATTCCGCGCATCAAGCGGCGAGCGCAGCCGCAGTCGAAGCATCTCGCGTGCAGCAGTAAACCCAATTGATGGGATTAGTTGCGCGATAGAGATGCTTCGACTGCGGCTGCGCTCGCCGCTCAGCATGACGTTCCTTTGTTCCCGATACCCAATACCGCACACCTAAAACATAGCATGCAAGCCTTCCTCTTCGACCTCAACGGCACGATGGTGCACGACATGGAATACCACACCCGCGCCTGGCAGCGGCTGTTCAACGAAGACCTGGGCGGCAGCTTCACCTGGGAGGAAGTAAAGCCGCAGATGTACGGCAAGAACCGCGAGGTGCTCACCCGCATGTTTGGCCCCGACCGCTTCACCCTGGAGGAGATGGACCAGCTGGGCCTCGAAAAAGAGCGCCGCTATCAGCAGGAGTTCCGCCCGCAGCTGGCGCTGCTGCCGGGCCTGCCGGCGTTTCTGGAAGCCGCCCACCGGCGCGGCATCCGCATGGCCATCGGCTCGGCCGCCATCCCGTTCAACATCGATTTCGTGCTCGATAACCTCCACATTCGCCACTACTTCCAGGCCATCGTGAGCGCCGACGACGTGGCCGTGAGCAAGCCCGACCCCGAAGTGTTCCTGCGCTGCGCCGAGCTGCTGGGTGTGCCGCCCGCCGAGTGCCTCGTGTTCGAAGACGTGCCCAAAGGCGCCGAAGCCGCCCGCAACGCCGGCATGGACGCCGTGGTGCTCACCACCACGCACGCGGTGGCGGAGTTCGACTACCTATCCAACGTCCGCCACTTCGCGCCCGATTTCACGGATGCGTTCATGCGCGGACTGGTAGCGTAAGGCGGAGTACCCCGAATTTTCAATTCGGCCCGTTGGACGGTTACGCGTGGCATCGTTCAGTGGGCCGAATTGAAAATTCGGGGTACCCCGCATTACGGCAGTACCGCCAGGCGCACCGCCGAGGGGTGCGCCGCATCGTGGTACACCCGAATGGTGGCCTTCTGAAAATCCTTGGCGTCGGCCGTGGCGATGGGCACGAAGGTCTGCGGGTTTCTATCCACGAGCGGGAACCAAGTGCTTTGCACCTGCACCATGAGGCGGTGGCCGGCGGCGAAGGTGTGCAGCACGTCGGGCAGCTCGTACTGCACCCGGGTGGGCTGGTTGGGCCGGAAGGCCTCGGGCTTGCTGAAGCTGTTGCGGAAGCGGCCGCGCATCACTTCGGCGCGCACCAGGCGCTGGGTGCCGTCGGGCTGCTCGTCGATGACTTTCACGATGAAGTCGGCATCGGTGCCGGTGGTGCTCACCCACAGGTCGGCCGTGAGCGGGCCGGCCACCGTGAGGGCC
>NZ_BAAGZM010000600.1:0-2570 GCF_054778495.1 Hymenobacter agri | reverse complement strand
GCAGCCGCGGTGGGTGCTACGCCCCGGCGGCGCAGCTCGCTGCGGGCGGCATCGACCAGGCTGGGCTGGTAGAGCTCGGGGTGGTCGGCGAAAAACTGCAGCTCGGCGTCGGTCTTCTGGTGGTAAAAGTCGTCGATAGAAGTGGCCACGATGGAAAGGAAAAGGGTACGGAAAATACAGGATGTAGAAAGCGGGTAGCAAGATACTGCGCGGGGTGCAAGGCCGCCAACCGCGCCGCCGCCCAGCCGTACACCCAATCAGGCGGCCCATTTCCCTTTTTCCCTTTTCCCTATCCTAAACCTTATGCCTACGCCCGAGCAAAACCCCACCGACCCCCGCCCCGACCAGGCCCCGACCAGCGCTTCTACCCCCGACAAGACCTCGGAAAATGACGCAACCGTCAGCAGCACACCCAACCAAGATGCCAACGTGGACGCTGCCCCGGCCAGCGCCGGCAACACGCCCACCAGCACCCAGCAGAACATGGGCTACGGCGCGGGCATCCGCATCGACTACGGCGACGCCAGCCAGACCAACGGCCTCGAAGGCGGCCCGGCCGACAGCGGCCCCGACCGCACCGACACGCCCGACCAACCCCAGACCGATACCGAACTGACCGGCTCCTGAGCCACTACCGCAACCACTTCCCCGAAACTCCGGGGTCGAACCCCGAAATCCCGGGGTCCGGCCCCGGAGTTTCACTTAAAAAGCCCGGCGCTCCAGGGTCCGGCCCCGGCGTTCCGCCCAAAGTGCCCGGCACCCCGCTCCCAAGGATGGATGCGTGCTCGCACTGATGCGGGCAACAGGACAGAAATTTGGCGCAACACGCCACGCACCAGTTGGTAGCTTACTGCAAGTCGCTGCGAGTAAAGCAGATGGTATCGCCCCAAAGCAACTCCTTGCTTACGGCGGAGGGCGACTGCTGCAGAAAGTACGTGAAATCGTGTATCAGGTGGCTCTGGTCGTAATAGCCGTGCAGCGCCAGCAGTGCCAGCCAGTCGGCCCGGCGGCCAGCAGGCCCCAACCATTGTAGCTCATCCAGTACCTGCCGAAACCGGATAAAGCGCATCGCCTCCTTCGCGGAAAATCCCAGATACTTGCGAAATCGCAGTTGTAGCGCGCGCTCCGATAGCTGACTGGCGGTGGCCATTACTTTCACCGGATTGAGGTGCGTGCTGCCCGAAAGCAGTGGCAGCTGCCCGATTAGTTGGGCTTGCGGCGCTTCGGCGGCGTGGAGGTGGGGCACCAGAAAATCGGCCACGGCCTGCACGAGTTGGCTGGGGGCGGGCAGCAACATAAGCCGCTCCCAGAGCTGCGCAAAGCCCCAGCCCTTGACTAGGTCGTCGGGGTCGGTGAACGCAGTGCCCAATACCCCCACGGGCAGCCGGAACAGGCGAAAAAAACCTTCGAGCGTAAATGCTGCGGCCAGCACCCGGCTGCCGGGTTGCAGCCGGTAGTGCAAGGCCGTTTTGACGGGCCCCGTGAGGACGATGCCTTGCACTACGCACGTCTGCTCCGCAGCGGGTTTACTGGCCGGCCACATTTCGGCCTTCGCGCCTAAGTTAATGAGCAGCAGCAATTGAAAAGTCGGCAGCAGCTTCTGCACCACCGGCTCCTCACCCTCCCCGACGGTTAGGAGTACGAAGTGCCGGATGACTTGCCGCAGAGCCGCCGGGGTCGGCACAAACAATTCCTGAAGCTGGGTCGGAGGGGAAGGCATGAGGCTTCGTTTTCTTACAATTTCCGGACGACGGGGGCTGGTACGTTTGTACCGCGAATTGGCTGGCCCAGGCGAGTACCCGATGCTAGCGGCGCCCGCCCGGGGCCAGGCCAAACCGCCTTAATGATACCCTAAAAAACGCTTACGTATGAGTACTGTTTTTACGGCGGGCACCGCGCCCACCATCCTGCTGACCGGCGCTACCGGTACGATTGGCAGCGAATTAACAAAAATTCTTATTCGCCGGGGGGTGCCGTTCCGCGCCCTGGTTCGCTCGCTGCCGGCGGCGGCGGCGCTGCAAGGGCAGCCGGGGGTAGAGCTTGTGGTGGGCGACCTCGACGACCCGGCCAGTCTGGCCCCGGCCCTGGTGGGGGTAGAACGGACATTCCTGCTCACCAATTCCACGGAACGGGCCGAGCAGCAGCAGCTCAACTTTGTGCAGCAGGCCCGGCAGGCCGGCGTGCGGCAGGTGGTGAAGCTGTCGCAGTGGGCTGCCGACCGCCTCTCGCCGGTGCGCTTCCTGCGCTACCACGCGGCCGTGGAGGAGGCCATTCGGGCCAGCGGACTGGCTTACACGTTCCTGCGACCCAACTTGTTTATGCAGGGCCTGCTCGGATTTCGCGAATCTATTGTGCACCAAGGCGTGTTTTTTGCTGCCATCGGCGATGCCCGGGTTAGCGTCGTGGACATCCGCGACATTGCCGCCGCCGCTGCCGCCGCGCTCACGGAGTCCGGCCACGAAGGCCGCACCTACAACCTGACCGGGCCCGCGGCCCTGACCCACGCCGAAATGGCCAGCCAGCTCGCTCAGGCCCAGGGCCTGTGCGAGCTGGCTGGCCCTGTCGGCGGG
>NZ_BAAGZM010000599.1:0-2585 GCF_054778495.1 Hymenobacter agri | reverse complement strand
ACGGTGGCCCGGGGGTTGGCCGCCAGCGCGTCCAGCGCGGCGCTGATGGCGGGCAGCTGCGGCGAATCGGGCCGGTAGCGCAGGGTAAGCTCGGTGGCAATTTCCCGGGCCACGGGCGTTTCCCGCTTGATGGCGTGGTCAATGGTCAGCCCCACACGCTCCAGATTATCGCGCAACTGCGGTAGCTGGGCCATAGCGTCGCGGCTCTCGCGAAACTCAACCACCAGCAGTCGCTCCCCGTTGGCACGGGCTACCGCCTGTACCTCGTGCTGCCGGGCTATTTTACCCTGGCCGACGATGGGCGCGTTATTCCAATGCTCCTGCCCGAAACCGTGCTGGTCCTCATCAATACCGCCCAACTCCCGACGCGCCACCTGTTGCAGTTGGTCCTGCTTAAGGTCCTGGTTCCAGTCCTTGCCCTGACTCTTCACAATCTCCACCCGGTGCTCAAAAGCCAGCGCCTTGCTGGCCGCCTCATTAAAAGCCCCCAGCGCTTCGCGGCTCATCGGCACGTGGAACTGGTAGGTGTGGGCTCCCAGCTTATTGGAGTGAATCAGCTCGTCGCGCAGGGTCTGGCTGCTGGCCGGAGTGCCCGGCTCCCCGTTTTCCTGGGCGTACTGCCGGGTAGCCTGGTCGTTGTAGCTTTTAAGCTGCTGGCTCAGCGCCTGCACGCCAGCCGGGTGGGCCGTCGTGATTTCGACGGTCAGCCGGTGCTCATGTTCCCGCACCACTTTCATCGGGTTCTGCTCGCTAGCCAGGCCCGCCAGCAGCCGGGTGTCGAAGTGGTGACCCTGGGTATCGTTGTCAAACGCGGCCCGGATGGCCGGGATATGCTCCTCGCTGAGCAGCCGCTTCAGCTCGAAAATCTTGTTCTGGGTGAGCGTGCCAGCCGTCGAAGCATACAGGGCTCTCTCACCGGGGTGCAGCTGCGCGTAGGAAAGCGTGTCAAGGGCCGATTCGCTGACCACCAGCACCGCCACCGGCCGGCCCTCGGGCAGCTTGCTCAGCCACAGCGAGCGGGTGAACTGACTCTCGGGCGCCTGGCCCTTGAAGCCTTCGCCTTTCAACTCCAGCCCCACGACCCGACCCTCGTGGTAGGCCGGGAAAGCCGTGTTGACGTAGGTTTTGGCCGGCATTCCCTCCTTCTGCACCGTGTAGAGCTGGTTGAGGATGCTGCCCGCGAATTGCGGGTTGGCTATCGTGCTTTTCGTAATACCGCGCCCTTCCAGGTAGGCCGTGTTTTCGAGCGGCCGGCAATGCTGGGTATAGATGCTGTGGAATTTCTCCCCTGGCGCGGTTTCCACGATGGGCGGCAAATCGAGCCGGGACCGCTGCGCCTCGGGCAGGTTCAGGTAGGCGCGGAAGTGGTCGTTGACCGCCTGCCAGAGGTTGCGGCCCGGCAGCGGGCCAAGGCCGGCAATGCGTTCGGAGCTGACCCGGTTCTTCATCCAGTCGATGACGCTGCCCTTGTCGCGGTCGTCCTGGGCGTTGAAATACATCCAGTCGCCGCCCCGGCCTTTAAAAACCACCAGTGTATCATCGCCCTCGAAAACGTGCCATTTGCCTTTGCCCAGGTGCTCCCCTTTTCGGAGGGTATAGCCGAAGTGGCTCAGCAGTTCGGGCAGCTCAACCTGCTCCTTAATCTTCTGGAAAGTGAGTTCGTGTTCCATGGCAGAGCGGAATAATTTGAAGAATGAAAGGCAGAAAAAAGAAGCCCGGAAGTAGTCTTCCGGGCTTTCAGGGCGAGAAATTGATGATTTGGGGGGAAGCCCGGCTAGTGGCGGGGGCCCCGGATTTTTACCTGGGGCGCTTCGGCCTTCACGGGAGCCGGGACCACGGTCGGGGTGGTGGCTTTCACCGTCTGCTCGGCCCGTGGGGCTTGGCGCTGGCCCAGCTCGTGGGCGGCCGGTTTCACCTCGATGCAGGCCTTGGCGGCATTTACCTGCACGGTGCCGTCGAACTTCTGCCCGCCGTTGCCGCTGGCCATGTTGGCCAGCGCCACCACCTTGCCTTCGCGCAGGTCGTGGCTCTGCTCGGGCGTGAGCTTGACGCCGGCTACGGTGTCGTGCAGGGTCACTTTGCTTTCGGGCAGCACCACTACCTTGTTCATGGCCTTGTCCACGGCCACGTAGCCGTTGAACTCGCGGCCCTGCTCGTCCTTGAGGCCCCGAATCAGGCCGGCGTTGCCCTCGGTTTCGAGCCGTTGGCGCTGTTCGGGCGTGAAGGGCTGCCCGCCAATCTCATTGGGAATGACCAGCTTTTCCTGGGGCAATTCCATTTTGAGCGTGGCCGTGCCGTCAGCCTCGCGGTGGAGCACCATCTTGCCCTCGAACTTCACGGGCTCCTGCCCTTCCTTGCTCGCTACCTGCATGGGCAACAGGTCAGTTTTCTCGCCGCTGAGCAGCTTTTGCAGCTGTCCGCTGCCCGTTAGCTCAGCCAGGTTCAGCCCGAGGGAGGCCAGCACTTTCTGCGGCACTTCGTCGGCTTTGAATAATGTCGCCGCCGGGGCAGGCTCCGCGACGGTCTGGCGGGCGGCCTCCACGCCGGGTTCAGCAGCCACGGCCGGTGCCTTGACATCCGGAGCC
>NZ_BAAGZM010000598.1:0-2585 GCF_054778495.1 Hymenobacter agri | reverse complement strand
GGCCCCGGCCAGCACCGGCGCCAGCAGCAGCAGCCCCACGGCCGCGGCCGTCAGGTCGAACCAGCGTTTGGTGAGGTCATACATGGGCGGACAGCCGGAAGCCGCTTTTAAGCAAAAACCGGTCGTTGGTGACCTCGGCCCGAAAAGCGCGGCGGCCGTGCAGCACTTGGTCGTCCCACCATGCCACGGCCTCGCCGGGGGCCAGCGACAGGGCCACTTCGGCGGGCGTGTTCGCCACGTAGTCGAGCAAAAACTGCCGAAAATCCTGCGCCAGCGCGTGGGTTTCGGCGCTTTCGGTGGGGTCTACGCAGTGGTAGTTCCAGTTGAGGCGCCAGCCGGCCGGGGTGTGGGCGATGATGGGCTGGCAGCGCGCGTCGCCGGCTTTGGCGAAGCGCACGGGCCGGTTCAGCAGACGGGCACCCAGGGCCGGATTGTGCGTTTGCAACGCCTGCCACAACACGTCGGCGTCCACAAACGTTGTTTCGCCGCCAGCCGGGGCCTGCACCAGGCAGTGCATGAACATTACCTCGGCCGGCTCGCTCAGGTACGATTCGTCGGTGTGCAGCGGCTGGGCATTCTTGCTGAAGCGGTAGGCCACATCGTCGGGAATAGCGGCATCGTAGCGCACCTCAATCCACTTGTGGCCGGTGCGGATGCTGCCTTGGGCAAAGTCCTCGTCAAGGCGCAGCGTGTGGCCGGTTGCTTCGGTCAGAGCCTCGTAGAAAGCCGCCCACTCCGCGGGCGGGCACCACTCGGCCAGGCCGCGCAGGTACACTACTTTTGCCGTGCCCAGAGCTGCCCGCAGCGCGGCGGCCAGGCTGGCCGGATTGCACTGCGCAGGCACAGAAAGCGTGGTGATAAACGTCATAACTACAACCAATACCAGCGAGCCACGGGGCCGCCGGCGGTGAAAACATATACGATGGTTTTCGCGCTGGCGTATCGGCTCCACCGTCCCAAAATTACGCCGTAACGATAACATGCTCGTTTTCCCCAACGCCAAGCTCAACCTCGGCCTCTACGTGACCCAGCGCCGGCCCGACGGCTTCCATACCCTCGAATCCGTCTTCGTACCCCTGCCGTGGACGGATGCGTTCGAACTATTGCCGGCCAAAACCAGTCAGCCCACCAGCCTCACGCTCACCGGCCGCTCCATTCCCGGCGACCCGGCCACCAACCTCTGCGTGCGGGCCTACGAGCTGCTGCAGGCCGATTTCCCCGCGCTGCCGCCGGTGCAGATGTATCTGCATAAAATCGTGCCCATCGGGGCCGGCCTGGGCGGCGGCTCGGCCGATGCGGCGTTTGCCCTGAAAGCTGCCAACGACCTGTTTGGCCTCGGCCTTTCGGCAGAAGCGCTGGAAGGCTACGCCCGCCGCCTAGGCTCCGACTGCGCCTTTTTTATTCAGAATAAGCCCGTGCTGGCAGTTGAGAAGGGCGACTTATTTGAGGAAATCGACCTGACCCTGGCGGGTACCGGGTGCGTGGTGGTGTATCCCAACCTGCACATCAGCACGGCCGAGGCTTACGCGCGCATCACGCCGCAGCCGCCGCAGCACCCGCTGCGGGTGGCATTAGCGCAGCCGATGAGCACCTGGCGCGAAACCCTGAGCAACGACTTTGAAACGGCCCTCACGCCCAGCCACCCGGTGCTGGCCGAAATCAAGCAGCAGCTCTACGCGGCGGGCGCAACTTATGCGAGTTTATCGGGCTCAGGCTCGGCGGTATACGGGCTGTGGGAAAGCGGCGAGCCGGCGGCGATGGACTGGCCGACGGAGTACACGGTATGGATGGGCTTACTGTAGAGACGCGACACTTCGCGTCTCATCGTTGAACGATGCCATTTAGCGCTTTCCGACGGCGCGGACGCCGAGACGCAATTATGCGTCTCTACACCGGTACGGCCGGCTCCAAATCGGGCGATTTATCCCGCATCAATCGCGCCACCAGCGGATGGATGAGCACGCTGAGCACGATGAGCAGCGTACCGATGTAGAAGCCCGTGCTCATGCGCTCGGCGTTGAACTGCGGCGCGTGCAGCAGCCCCTTCGTGTGCAGCCAGTAGATGCCGGCGGCCATCGAAATGCCATACACCGGCTCCAGGTTGATGGTCAGGTTCACGGCGAAAGGGGAGAGGCGCTTCATCAATTCCACCGACGTGGAGAAGGCGTACACCGTGCACACGCCCGCCAGCAGGCCCAGCCACAGCCAGTCGTAGCCCTGCCAGGCCAGCTGCAAGCCGCGTCCTTCGGTGAAGTAGCGGCTATAAATCGGGAAGAATAACACGATGCTCAGGCAGGCCCCCGCCATCTCGTAAAACGTGAGCCGCAGCGGCGGATGCTGCTTAATCAGCTTCGAATTCAGTACGCTGAACAGCGCCGACAAGCCCGCCGACAGCACCGCCACGCCCAGCCCCAGCAACTGGTCGAGCTCGGCCTGGCTCACCAGGTACAGGCCCACCATCGTAATCAGGCCCAGGCCCACCTCGTAGCCGCGCACCCGCCGCCACAGCAGCAGCGGCTCCAGCAGCGAAGTCCACAGCGCCAGCGTGGCCAGCCCGGCCAGGCACACGCTGACGGATGACAGCC
>NZ_BAAGZM010000597.1:0-2589 GCF_054778495.1 Hymenobacter agri | reverse complement strand
CCGCGCCGTGCGCATTGCCCTCACGCCCGAAACGGCCCTGGCCTCCTCATCCTTCGCCGGCAACCGCGGGCACCTGCCCTGGCCGGTGAGCCGCGGCTTCATTAGCCAGCGCTTTGGCCGGCACCCGCACCCGGTGCTGAAAAACGTGACGGTTGAGAACCGGGGCGTAGATATTCAGACCGATGCCGGCGAGGAGGTGCGCTCCTGCTTCGATGGCAAGGTACTCACCATCACCAGCATCGCGGGCATGAATACCATCGTCATGATTCAGCACGGCGACTTCTTCACGGTGTATGCCAAGCTGCGCTCGGTGAACGTACAGGAGGGCCAGCGCGTGCGGGCCCGCGAGGTGATTGGCACGGTGGCGACGGATGGCGACGGCACGTCCGAGGTGCAATTTCAGGTGTGGCACAACTCATCCAACCTGAACCCCGAAAGTTGGCTGGGGCATCGCTAAACAATGGTGCAAAAAAAAACCCGAACCAGAGGTGCGGGTCTTTCCGAGCTATGAAAACAAACTTAGCTGTCAGCTGAAGGGGATTTTCATCTGCTTCTGCCGATAACCGTATCAAAGATGCACTACCCGATAGAGCAGAGCAGGCGCATTTCGTTGAAATATCCAATTTAGCCGACGAACGACTGGTTTCGCCGTGCTAGGTGACACAATCGATTGGCAAACCAGCTTAAATCACCGTGAGGCGCGCCAACAAGCCAGCTTTATAGGAACTGCCGATGGACACGCGCACGGGTGTCCGGCTGGTCCCGCTGGTAGCTCCTTCGAGCGTGACAGCATCGCCCTCGATGGCAATAATGCGGTCGAGCCGCACAATATACTTGCGGTGGATACGGGCAAACTCGGTGCTGGGCAGCTTCGTTTCGAGGTCCTTCATCGTCCCGTACACGGTGAGGCGCTCGCGATTGAGGTACAGGTTCACGTAGTCGCCCAGCGCTTCGACGTACAACAGGTCGGCGGTTGGGATGCGGAGCAAGCGCTGGTCTTGCTTCACGAAAATCTCGGGGCGGCTGTAAGAAGGCATCAAGCCGTCGGTGCGGCCGGCCAGCCGGATGACGCCTTCCAGCTTTTGCCGCTCCTCATCGAGCAGCAGGCGGGTGCGGCGCAGCTCCAGGTGGGCCATTACCTGCCGGGCCAGCAGGCGCAGGGCGTCGCGCTGCCCGGCAGTCAGCGAGCGGGGCACGGTATCGAACGCGCAGAGTGTGCCCAGCGGATAGCCTTCGGGCGAGAGCAGCGGAATGCCCGCGTAGAACCGCACGTGCGGGGCCCCCACTACCATCGGGTTGTGAGCGTACTGCGCATCGGCGCGGGCATCGGGAATTTCGAATACGTCCGTCGCATACAGCGCGTACTGGCAGAAGGTCTGCTCGCGGGGTACTTCGTGTATCTCAACACCGACGCGCGCCTTTAGCCACTGCCGCTCGTTGTCGAGCAGCGACACCACGGCCATGGGCGTACCACACACATAAGCGGCCAATTGTGCCAGCTCGTTGAACACCGACTCGGGCTCGGTATCGAGAATACCGTAGCTGTGCAGCACTTCGAGGCGTTCCTGCTCGTCGGCAGCGGGGGGAACGGCGGGAGAAGGTATTTTCATAACGAATGAGAACCAGCTATTGTCGGTACGCAACGGGGCAACGGCCAACCGAATCTATTACAAAGCTACGGCCGACGTTCAAGCCGCCTTCGCACCTTCCGGCCAACGCGGGTGTTGTGGCGTTCAATCACAGTGTTTAGTGTGGCTAATGGCCGGTTCATCGGCAAAACATCTGCCGGGCGGTATCTTTGGCACGCCAAAACCCGTTCGGCTGCGTATATCCGTTTTTCCAACCCTCCACCGGGCCCAGGCGCCCACCCTCTGATGCTCCATTCCCTGTTCCTTATCGGCAGCTTCGGCACCACCGAAATTCTGCTAATCCTGTTTGTCATTATCCTGTTGTTCGGAGCCAAGCGCATTCCCGAGCTGTTCCGGGGCATGGGCCAGGGCGTGCGCGAGTTCAAGGATGCCACGGCCAAGCCCGAAGACCAGCAGCCCCAGTACCGCGACCAGCCCGGCCAAGCGCCTTACGGCCAGCAGCCTAACGGCTACCCCCAACAGCCCAACTACAACCAGCAGCAGCCGGGCTACGGCTACCCCCAGCAGCCCAACTACAACCAGCCGCCGCAGCAGTACGGCCAGCAGCCCAACGGCTACCCGCAGCCCACGCCCCCGGCCTACAACCCCAACGACCCCAACAACCAGCCGCGCTAACCCGCGTCTTCACCTAGCATTTACCAGCCATGCACAATCCCTTCGTCTTATTTCTGGGTGATATCGGCGGCTCCGAGCTTATCCTCATCATGGTCGTCATCCTGATTTTTTTCGGGGCCAATAAAATTCCGGAGTTGGCGCGCGGCCTTGGCAAGGGCATCCGCGAGTTCAAGGATGCCAGCACCGAAATCCGCCGCGAGTTCGAGCAGGCCGGCCAGCCCGCGCCCCAGAACCAGCAGTACCCGCCCTACCAGCAGCCCAACCCCTACGCCCCGCAGCCGCAGCACCAATCCACGCCGCTGCCCGTGGCCACCGAGCCCGGCTC
>NZ_BAAGZM010000596.1:0-2592 GCF_054778495.1 Hymenobacter agri | reverse complement strand
AAAATGAGGCCGGTGCTGGCCGTGAGGCGCGGGCGGTCGAAGCCCGACTTGCGCACGGCCTGCTGCTGCTCGCCCTGCACCAGCGGCTGGCCGTTCACGTGCACGTACACTTCGGTGCGCCAGTCGAGCTTGCTGAGGAAGGGCTGGGTGTAGCGCAGGCCGGCGGCCACGTAGCGGGCCGAGCGGTAGCTGTCGAGAAACAGCGTGCGCGAGTCGGGCAGGGGCGCAAATACCGGCGCGGTGGTTTGCGACGAGCGGTAGTTCGAGAACGTGCCCTGGCCGCTAGCCATCAGCTCGCCGAAATAGCCCCAGGCCTGGCGCTCCTTCTTCAGGGCAAAGTATTTTTCTACCGTGGCCCGGAACTGCAGCCACTCGTGGTGGCGCGAGCTGGCTTCGAGCACCGATGTGGAGCCCGGCGTGTAGGTGGCCGCGCCCGTTACGCCGCGCAGCGTGTACACGTAGCGGTGGCCCGAGTACGAGTATTGCTTGCGGTTGAGGGTGTTGCGGGCCAGGCGCAGAGCCGCCGTCGCGCCCTTGAACACCGTGGCATCGAGCACGTCGACCGACTTAATTTCGGTGGAGTTGGTGTACTCGTCCTTCACCACGAAGGTGGCCACGTCGAGCAGCAGGCGGCTACGGAAATTGGGGCTCACGCCGAACTGGGCGCCCAGCTTGGTATCCTGCTGCTTCACCTGCGTATTGATGACATCACGCCCGAGCACGCCGCCGGTGTTCTGGAAATTCCACTGGTTGTAGGTGATTTCGGGCTCGAAGAAGTAGGCGTACTTGGCCGGCACATTGATGCGGAACGAGCCGTGCGCGCCGTTGTAGAAGCGGCCCAGGCTCACGTCGGCCGAGGCCGTGTAGAGCAGGCTGCGCAGGTAGCGGTATTCCAGCCCCAGATACAGGTTATCGATGGGCCGGTTGCTGAGCACGAAGCCGGCCTCGGTGCTCACGTTGTTGTTGCGCTGCGCATCGACGCTGAATACGTAGCCCTTACGCGCGGCATCGTAGCGAATGCGCGGGTAGATGTTCTTAAAATAGTCGTCCGACGCCAGACGATAGTAGCCTTCTTCAATGTCGTCGAGCGAGTATTCGCGGCCGGTTTTGCGGAAGAAGCGGGCCGCGTACTCGTTCTGGTCGGGGCGCAGGCCGCGCACTTTCACGTCGATGAAGCGCGGCGTGGGGGCCGAGTTCTGAAAGGCCATCCGGCGCTTCTGCAAATCCACCGAGTCGACGCGCCGGCCGATGCGTGCCTTGATGCGGTCCATGACGCGCTGGGCTGCCGTATCGCCCTTGGCAATGAAGCGCTTCACGAGGTCGAAATCATTCACGCCCATGTCGTCGAGGTCGGGCTGAATGTAAATGCCGTTTTTGCCCAGGCTCATGGTATCGGCCACGCTCGTGCCCAGAAACGCCACCGTGCTGCCCAGCAGCGCGTCATCGTTCTTGGGGTATTTCTTCATGGCCACGTCGCCCACGTTCACGCCGATGATGATGTCGGGCGCGAAGGTTTTTTTCATGTTCGACGTCGGGAAGTTGTCGTACACCGCCCCGTCGTAGTAGTACTTACCATCGAGGTTGCGAATGGGCCGGAAAGCCAGCGGAAACGCCATCGAGTTGCGAATGGCATCGGAGAGTGCGCCCGACTTCTGCTCCACTTCCTGGCGCGTGAAAATTTCCGAGGCCATGCAGCGGAAGGGCACAAACAGCTTGTCGAAGTCGTAGTTGGCGGCGGCCGAGGCCGGGGCCAGCAGGCGCGTCAGGGCCAAGTTCAGGTTCAGGTCGTTCACCAGATTGGTGCTCACCCGGGCCTTAAATGTAGAGTCGATGGCAATGCCCAGCCGCAGGGCCGACGGCGAAGGCTCGGCCGTGAGGAAGTTGAACGTTTTGCTTTCGAGCGGCTTGCCCGAGGTCCAGCGCTGAAACTCGGGGCTGAGTACAATCTGCTCAATCTCGGCGGGCGAGTAGCCGGCCGCGTACATGCCGCCAATCACGGCGCCCATGCTCGTGCCCACGATGTAGTCGATGGGAATGTGGTTTTTTTCCAGCTGCTTCAGCACGCCCAGGTGGGCCAGGCCCTTAGCCCCGCCGCCGCTGAGCACGAGGCCCACTTTCTGAGCCGAAACCGTGAAAACTGAAAAGGCCGCTAGCAGCAAAGCCAGCGGTAAGCGAGTGCAGAAATGGCGCATAGAAGGCAGTTAATAATCAGCGCCAAGATATGCGCTGCTGCCGCTGGTACGCCGCACTGGGCCGTGGGGTTTTTGCCGGCGAAGCTGTGTTAATTATAGTCGGATAAATGATTTGTAGTCAGAGAGCTAATTCGGGTGTTGCTGCTGGCGATGCTTCAGGCTGCCTGGTAGCCTACGCCGCGCACGGTCTGCAGAAAGTCGGGCGGGGCGAAGCGGGCCAGGGCCTTGCGCAGGTTCATCATGTGCACGTCGATGTAATTAGAGCCCTCGGTGCCTTTGCCGATGTGCGCGCCCAGCTGCTCGCGGGTGAGGGGCTGGCCGCGGTGCTGCAGCAGGTGGTGCAGCAGGTCGAACTGCGAGCGGCTCAAATCGATGGCCGCCGAGCCGTGCCGCAGCCGCC
>NZ_BAAGZM010000595.1:0-2603 GCF_054778495.1 Hymenobacter agri | reverse complement strand
AGCGTCACCGCCGAGGTGCCGCAGGTGGCACCCGTAGCCGCCGTGAAGCTGGCCGTAGCCGGCTGCGTCACGTTCACCGCGATGGCGGTGCGGCTAGCGCCGGCGCATTCGCTGTTGAAGGTCAGGTTGAAGAAGCTGTTGTAGGTCGTGTTCGAGAACGTGGTCGAAGTGGCCGACGTGTACGAACCGCGCACCGTGAGCGAACCCGCCGTGAGCGGATACGTGCCGGTGTAGGTGCTGAAGCGACCCAGCGTGCCCGAAGGGTTCGAAATCCGGTATTCGCCGGCGGCCAGGGTGTAGTTCAGCGGCACCGTTACGCGGGTGCCCACCTGGGCGGCCGTTACAGTAATGGTTACATCCGAACCGGCCACGGCCGTGGTGGTGCCGCCGGGCTGCGTGCCCGTCGTGCTGTAGAGGCGGATGGTGAGGGCGCCCGCGGCGCTCGGGTACACATCGACCGAAGCCAGCGTGCCCGCCTGCGATACCGCAAAGCCCAGCGGATAGTCCGTGAGCGTAGACTGCACGAAGGTGCCGTTGCTGGCCGAGTTGTCGGCCAGGCCGGCCACGCTGCTGCTGCTGGTATAGGCTTCGGCGTAGTACGTGGTGCTGGCCGTGAGGGCCGGCGTGGTGTAGCTACCGGCCGTGGTAGTGGTCAGGGCCGTGCCGCCGGTGGCCACATCGAAGAAGCGAACCTGGCTGCCGGAGCTGGCCGTAGCCGTGAGCGTGGCCGTGCTGCCGGCGCAAATAGCCACCGGGCCGTTGGTGCCAGCCACCTGCGGGTTGTTCACCGTGATGGTGCTCACGTTGGAAGTGGCCACGTTCGAGCCGCAGCGTACCTGGGCGCGGTAGTAGGTGGTGCTCGTGAGTACCGGCGTGGTATACGTGGCGCTGGTGGCCCCGCTGATGTCGGTAAACGTCACGTTGTCCGGGCTGCTCTGGTACTGAATGCTGCCGTTGGCGGCACCGGCCAGGCTCAGGGCAGCCGTGCCGCTCACGCAGATGCTGGCGCTGGCCGGGCTCAGGGTGCCGGCCACCGGGGCCGTCACCGTGCGGGTGGGGGCCGGGGTCAGGGCGTCGTTGGCCGTGTTGCCATCACCGGTTACCGTGGCCGCAATGGCGAAGGTGTAGGTGCCGGCAGTAGTCATATCCAGCGTCGGAGTCAGGGTCACGTTCTGGGTAGCGCCGGCGGCGAGGGTGCCCGTCGCGATGCTGCCGTTCAGGGTTTGCGAGCCCGAAGGCGTGGTCACGGTGGCCGTCACGGTAGCCGGGTTCACGCTGAAATCAAGCGCCTGGGCGCCCACGTTGGTCACCGCCACCGTCACGGTTTCGGTGCTGCTGTAGCAGCCCTGCGTGGTAGTGGGGGCCACCAGCGCCGTGGCGGCCAGGTCCACGTTGGGCACTGCGCGTACCTGCACGTTGTCGAGGCCGATGTCGTAGCTGCCAAAGTCGCCGGTGCCGCGGAAGCGGATAACGCTGGTGGCCGAGGTGGCCGTCAGGTCTACGGTTTTCGTGCTGAAGGTGGCCGAAGTTGCCACGCTCAGCAGCGGAGTGGTCGTGAAGGTCGCGCCGCCATCGGTCGAGAGCAGCACGTCGAGCTTGCTGCCGGCGGTCGATACGTTCACATAGTCAAACGTCAGACGCTTGGTGCCGGCGGCGCTCAGGTCCACGTAGAAGTCGAGCGTACCCGTCACGCCCGAGGCCGTGTAGTAGCTGTGGAAGCGGGCCGCGTGGGCGCTGCCCTGGCTGCCGGCGGGCGTGAAGCTGCCCGAAGTAGCCGAAGCCCAGGCGGCGCTGGCACCGTCGTCGTCGCGGCGCCACGAGGTGTTGCCCGTCACGGGCGTGTTGCGCCAGTTCACACCGGGCGTTTCGTTGGTACCGCACTGGCTGAGCCAAGTGGCTTCGAAGTCCTGGGTGTAAGGCGTGGTGTTGTTCACCAGCACGTAGGGAGCAGTCACGCAGTCGGTGCGGAACGTCGCGATTACCGCCGTCGAGTTGCCGTTGGTTGCGCCGCAGTTGGCCACAATGCTTACCGTGTACACGGTGCTGGGGCTCAGGCTGGTCAGGTTAATGGGCGAAGTAGTCACGGTTTGGGTCGTGGCCGTGCCGCCAGCCGGCGTCACCGTCACCACGTACGAGCCGCCGTTGGGGCTGGCCGTGAAATCAACCGTAGCCGTTGTCGTCGTAATATTCGACACCGATACCCCAGTCACGGCAGGGCAGGTGATGTAGCTCACGCGCACATTGTCGACGCCGATATCCGTCACGCCGAAGTCGCTGGTAGCCATCAGGCGGATAATCGTCGTCGCGGTCAGGCCCGTCGTGGGCAGGGCCACCGTCTGAGCCGTCCAGCTGGCGGCGGTCGTGAACTTCTGCACGCGGCTGAACGAGGTGCCGCCGTTGGTGCTCACCATCACGCTCAGCGAGTCGGTGCCACTGGTATTGAGGTAGTCGAAGTTCAGCGTGGGCGTGCCAGTCGTGCCGGCCATGTTCACGTACAGGTCGAGCTGGCCCGAAGTGCGGCTGCTGGCGTTGTAGGAGTGGAAGCGGGCTGAGTGCACGCTGGTGCCGCCGCTCAGGGGGCTGCCGGTGGGCGTGTAAGCACC
>NZ_BAAGZM010000594.1:0-2623 GCF_054778495.1 Hymenobacter agri | reverse complement strand
CCCCGGCGCTGGCCAGGGCGGTGGCGGCGCGCTGCAGCACGGGGGCGGCGTCGTTGTCGTCGTAGTAGGTTTTCGACTCGAAGGTGCCCGCAGCAGTGAGGCGGTAGAGGATGCTCATATGGCCGTTGATGGTGCCCGTGCGCAGGTCGGTCGATACGCCGGCGTAGCCTTCGAGCTTGATGCGGGCCGAGGCCGTGCCGCGGTAGGTATTGTCGAGTGAGATGCTATAGGTACGGGCCGTGGCCGAGTTGTTCATCAGCAGCACGGTGTAGCCAGTGGCGTCGCGCAGGCCCAGAAACACGAGGTCGTCTTTCGGGTAGCTGGCGTTGGTTTCCTGGTCGCCGGGCATGTAGTTGGCGCGCTGGTTCTGGCTCAGCAGCGCGAAGTGGTGCATGGTGGAGCGGCGCGTGTTGTCGGCGTTGTAGAGCGAGAAATCGGTGCCGCCCTTATCGCCGTTGCTTTCCGAAATGCTCCACGGCGTCACGCAGAAGGCCCGTTTGGCCAGGGCCAGCTTGGTCATGGTGGCCACAAACTGCCCGGCCGTGAAGCCGTAGGGCTTCCAGGTGCTGGTGGTTTTGGCTTCGGTGTTCACCTCGGTCACGGCCATGCGCAGGTCGGTCCAGGTGGCGTCGATGCCGTGGCGGGTGGTGTTCACGTTGTCGAGGTAGCTCTGCACGGTATCGAAGCGGCTGCCCAGCACCTGCTCGCGGTTGCCGGCGCTGTCGTAGTAGTGAAACGAAAACGAGTCGAGCAGCGGAATTTTGCGGGTGCCCACCGTCACGTACTCGTCGCCCACGTCGGCGATGAAGTTGGCGTAGTACAGCGAAATTGGCTGGTCGTAGAACAGGCGGAAGTCGCCGCCCACGATTTTACAGTTGTTGCTGGCCTGCTTCACCAGCCGCGCCATGGCCTTGAACCGGTCGCGGAAGCCGTAGTAGCTCAGGCCCAGGTAGGGCTGGTTGTTGGTTACCCAATCGGTCATGCTCATCTGGTCGGGGGCCGGGTCGGCTTCGTTGCCGATGGCGAAGTAGCTCACGCCGTTGCTCGTGAAATAATTCACCCAAGTCGTCACCTGCGCATCGGTCAGGTTGATGGACAGCTGCACCAGCAGCTCGCCGTTGAGGCTGTTCTTGATGTAGCTCACCAGCGGCAGCCAGTTTTCCTTCACGCTCCAGTCGCGGGCCGGGTTGGAGTTGCGGTTGCGCTCGTTGCCGCCAATGCGGTAAAGCTTCATCTGGGCCGTTTTCAGGTCGGTTGTGATGGTGGCGTTGGGCTGATTGTTCCAGTAGTTGATGCCGAAAAAGTTGGTGCTCACGGGCACGCCCTGCGCGGCGGCGGGCAGCGAAGCCGCGCCCAGCACCAGCCCAGTCAGCAGCAGTTGAAGAGAGTTGCGAAGTGGTTTTTTCATAGGATGTGGGAATTTTGGGATGGGAAAAAGAAAGAAGTTTTCAGCGCACAGCTCCGCCACTGCTGATGGAAAATGTCCTCGAATGAGTTGGCTTAGAGAATCAAAAAGCACGGTCAGGCCGAGCGGAGCCGAGGCAGCTCGCGTGCAGCAGTAAACCCAATCCATTGAATTACTACCGCACGTGAGTTGCCTCGGCTCCGCTCGGCCTGACCATGCTTTTAGGCTATACAGCCTGATTTCAGCTTACTCCAGCACCACGCGCTTTGTTAGCAGCTGGCCGTCGGCCTGCAGACGCAGCGTGTACACGCCCGCCGCCAGCGCCGCCGTCTGGAACTCCACCGTAGCTCCAGCCGCATTCAGGCCTATGCTGCGGGTGAGCACAGCCTGCCCAAGCGAATTGAACAGGGTGGCGCGGACGGCTACCTGCCCCGCCAGCGGCGGCAGCAATACCGTGAAACTGCCGTGGGCCGGGTTCGGGTACAGACTCACGGTGGCCGCGTTCAACTCCGCCCGCGTAGCGGTGACGGTAGCCGGGCGCAGCACGAGGCTGAAGCGGCCGGTGCCACTCGCCGCCGTGGTCAGTGTGAAGGCATAGCGCGTGCCCGTCGTCAGCGGCTGCTGGGTGCCCGTCAGGGCATCGCGCAGGTACACTGCCGTGTTACCAAAGTTGGCCAAATCGGCTGCTTCAAACGTGAAACTGCCGGCCTGCGGTACGCGCAGATGCAATGGTACCACTACCTCGGTGTTGGCCATCAACGGCAGGCCGTTGATAGCCAGCGGGCGGGAACCGCTCAGCGTGGCCAGGTCGAGGCCGGCGGGGTTGGGCAGCTTGGTGGCGTCGAACTCGGCATCCACACCGGCCGTGGCCCCGGCTTGCAGGTATAGAAAGGCGTCGTCGCTCAGGTTGACGCCGGCTAGCTTCAGGTGCAGCAGGGGGCGGCTGTCGGCCATTCCGCGCCCAAACACCGGCTGCGGCGCGAAGGTGGTGACGCGGTTGGCGTTGGTCAGGTTCACGGCGCCGGGCGTGCCGACGGTGCTCACGCGGGCGAAGTAGCCCGAGCCCGCTACCACCAGCGGTGAGCTGCCGATGCCATTGGCGTAGCTGCGGTAGGTGCCGGCGTACTGGCCGGTGCTCTGGTACACGTAGATGGCGGCGTCCATGCCGGGGCGCTGGGCGGGGGCTACGGTGCTCCAGTCGAGGGGGCTCGGGTAAGG
>NZ_BAAGZM010000593.1:0-2625 GCF_054778495.1 Hymenobacter agri | reverse complement strand
TGGCACCGCATCAGCGGGCCGGGCCGCACTGCGTTCAACTTCTACGTGTATCCGGCCACCGCCTGGCCGGGGCCAGAGCTGACCACTCGCCAACAAGCAGCCGCGCAGTTGGCTGCCACGGCGGCCCCTATTGCCTCGGCTGCTACTCCCGACACCGTGCCGGTGCCGTGGCCAGCGGGGTGGTTTTTCGGTCTGTTTCTGCTGGCAGCGGGGTATTTATGGCTGGAAGAAAAACTGTAGAGACGTAAGCAACACTTCGCGTCTCTGCGTCTGCTCATCCCGTTACTTGCCGCCCTCGCTACCTACCCGCTTGCGCCACGCCGGGTAGTCTACGGCCAACAGTTCGGCGGGCCAGGTGCCGACGTAGGCGTAGCCGGCGCGGCGCTCGTTTTCGATTTCGCGCAGCTTGTAGTGCACCTGGCTGTCGCGGCCCACGTAAATCGGCCGGTTGGTGCCCAGCTCGTAAAAGCGGGCCCATAGCACCGCGCCGGGCTGCGCCACAAGCACGCGGTCGATGCCACGCGGCTCCTGCGGCGCGGCAATTTCCCTGAGGGCCAGGTTGGGCATTTTCACCTGCTCGAACCAGGTCACGGCGCCTTCCACCGCCGCTCTTATTTCAGGCGTGGGTTGCTCGGTATCCATCAGAAAGCGCACAATGCCGACCGACTCTTCGCCGCTGAGCGAGGGCAGCTCGAAGGCGCGGGCCTTGGCGGGCAGCAGGCTCACCTCGTCGTACTGAGCGCACCAGGCCGTGGGGCGGCCCTGCTGCATCACCTGGGTTTTGAGGATGCAGGCCAGGCCCCGGGCCACGGCATCTTTGGCCGGGCCCACGAGGTCGGGGCTCACTAGGGCGTACCGCTCCTGCTGCCGGGCCACGCTGCGCAACACGGTCAGGGCCCGAATCATGGCGTCGTCGTTGTAGGTGATTTCGTGGCGGTAGCTGCTTAAGTCGGGATAGAACTGCGGGAAGCCGCCGTTGGCGTACTGCATTTTCAGCAGGTAGCGAATACCGTTTTCGGCGGCCTGGCGGTAGGCCGGGTTGTTGGTTTGCTGGAAGGCTTTGAGCAGGTAGTGGATTTCGCGGGTCGTGGCGTCGTTGTCGATGGTGGCGTCGTTCTGGTTTTTGCCGTCGAGCAGGCCGGCGCGGGCGCCGGGGCTGAGGCGGGCGGCGTAGCTCACCTTCACCTCGCCCAACGCCTTGGGCCAGCCGCCCACCGCCCGCTGGTAGAGCAGCATCTTTTCGGCGGTGGTATCGAGTTGGCTGGCGGGTAAGGGCGGCGTGGCGCGCACGGCCCCGGTCAGCGGGTTCCAGCGCCCGCCAAACGTCCAGGCCGCGGTAATCTCCCGGGCTTTCGGCGAGCCCTCGGCGGTATTCAGGTTGTCCTTCATCCAGGCAAAGTCGCCGCCCGCGCGGTGGCAGTTGGCGTAGTACACGCGGCGGCCCCACTGCTTGGCGCCGGGCCCCGAGGCCGCATGGTAAATGTCGGCATCGGCCATGTTGGCCGCAAACCGGCAGTTCACCAAATAAAACTGCGCCTCGCGGTGGAAGCGCCCGAGCTTGAAACCGTCGTCGCCCGTGAAAGTGCAGTTGCGCAGCACGGTTTTCGAGTCGCGGCTGCCTGAGCCGTCGTGCCAGATGGCCGCTTCCTTGCTGTGGCAGATGAAGCGGCAGTTTTCGGCGTAGGCCCAGCCGCGCGGGCAGTAAAAGTCCACGCCGCCCTCCATCGTGCAGTCCTGAAAATAATACGCGCCGGCCTCCATGTCCCAGGGGCTCACGGTGTCGCCGCCCAGCGCCCGGAACGTGCAGTGCCGTACCACGAGGCGCGTGGTGCCGGGCAGGGCGCGCAGGGCCATCTGGTGGCCGGTTTTGCTCACGGTTTTCCGTCCCGTCGGGGCCGTGGGGCAATCAATCGTGACTTCGCCCGCCGCCTCGAAGCCGTAGCTGTTGACAACGGTGAGGTTTTCGAGGGTGATGTCGGGGCAGTTGCGCAGGTTGAGGGTGGCCACGCCCCAGTCGCCGGCCGTGGCGCCGGGGCCGCACAGCCACATATCGCGGGCCTGCGGGTAAGTCAGCACCACGCCCTTCTCGCTCTGGCCTTTCAGCACCACGCTGGCCTTGCCATCGAGGTAGACTTTCTCGCGATAAATGCCGTTTTTCAGGTACACCGTGCGCGGCTTCGCGGCCGTATCGGGCAGGCTGTTGATGGCTTCCTGAATGGTGCGAAACTGGCCCGAGCCGTCGGCTGCCACGGTTACCGTTTGGGCGTGGCCCGCCGGCCCGCCGGCCAGCAGCAGCCACCCGATTACCAGCGTTGGCAACAATGTTTTCATGACAAGTCAGGCAGATTGCGCGGAGAATTACTCAATAAAAATCCTGCCGCAGCCGGTCACCAACAAGCATTTACCCCGATTTACTTGCGCAATCGTTCCCGACAACGATGCCGCTTTCGGCCCAACAAAAAAGCCCCCGCGGGTGCGGAGGCTTTTCTGTGAAAGCTGGTCTGTCGGCTTAGCGCCGCTCGATGCGGCGTACGGCCAGGGTGCCGCCCTGTTGCACCTCCAGCAGGTAGAGACCCCGGGCCAGGCTGGCCGGCAGCTGCAGCTGGTGGTCGGCGGCCAGCGCGG
>NZ_BAAGZM010000592.1:0-2627 GCF_054778495.1 Hymenobacter agri | reverse complement strand
GCCGCCGCGCAGGAGGTGCTGCGCCGCTACGCCTTCCCGCCGCCCGACCTCATCACCGGCTATTTCGACCCCAGCGTGCCGCTCGAAAAGCGCATTATGGTGCTGCGGGCACACTTTCTAGTCTTCAACTTTTACTTCGGCGTGCGCGTGAGCGAGGTGACCGACGAGGCCGCCCGCCCCACGCCCGCCGGGCCCGAGCGCGTGTGGGGCTACGGCTACCGCACCCTCGAAGGCCACTTCGAAAAAGGCCAGATTGATTTTACCATTCACAAAAACCTGACGACCGGAGCGGTGCAGTTTCGTATCCACGCCGTGTCGCAGCCCGGCCACATTCGCAACCCATTTTACTGGTTGGGCTTCAAGCTGTTTGGCCGCACGTTGCAGCGCAAGTTTGCCCGCGAGTCGCAGCGGCGCATGCGCGAGCTGGTGGCCGCGCAACTGGCCGGCCAGCCGCTACCGCAAACATTACATGCGCCGGCGGGTTAAAATCGTATTAAAGTTGAACGTCATGCTGAGCTGGTCGAAGCATCTCTACTGCGCAACGTAACTATTTACTGCTGCGGTAGAGATGCTTCGACCAGCTCAGCATGGCGTTCTGGCTTTTCAATTCAACCCTCAACATTCAACACCCAACCCTTTTATAATGCTTCCAACGAAAGCCTACGCCGCCCCGGCCCCCAGTGTCCCGCTCGCTCCCTTCAACTTTGAGCGCCGCGACGTGGGCCCGCACGACGTGCTGATTGACATTGCCTTTTGCGGCGTGTGCCACTCCGACCTGCACCAGGTGCGCGACGAGTGGGGCGCCGGCATTTTTCCGATGGTGCCCGGCCACGAAATCGTGGGCCGCGTAACGAAAGTGGGCGACCACGTGAAAAACTTCAAAGTAGGCGACTTGGCCGGCGTGGGCTGCATGGTCGACTCGTGCCGCACCTGCCCCAGCTGCCAGGAGGGCCTGGAGCAGTACTGCGAAACCACCGGCATGGTGGGCACCTACGGCGGCACCGAAAAGGAAACCGGCCGCCCCACCTACGGCGGCTACTCGTCGCAGATTGTGGTGGACGAGAAGTACACCCTCAAAGTGTCCGAAAAGCTCGACCTGGCCCGCGTGGCCCCGCTGCTGTGCGCTGGCATCACCACCTACTCGCCCCTGCGCCAGTGGAACGTGGGCCCCGGCCACAAAGTAGCCGTGATGGGCCTCGGCGGCCTCGGCCACATGGCCGTGAAGCTGGCCGCCGCCATGGGCGCCGAAGTAACGGTGCTCAGCACCTCGCCCAACAAAGAGGCTGATGCCAAGGAGTTGGGCGCCCACAAGTTTGTGGTAACCAAAGACGAAGCCCAGCTGAAGTCGGTGCGCAACTACTTCGACTTCATCATCAACACCGTATCGGCCCCGCTCGACTTGGCCGCTTACCTGAACCTGCTGCGTCGCGACGGCACCATGATTCTGCTGGGCGTGCCGCCCGAAGCGCCGCAGGTGCACGCCTTCAACCTGATTGGCAAGCGCCGCCGCATCGCCGGCTCGCTCATCGGCGGCATTGCCGAAACCCAGGAAATGCTGGACTTCTGCGCCGAGCACAACATCATGTCCGATATCGAGCTGATTGACATGAAGGACATCAATGACGCCTACGAGCGCATGCTGAAAGGCGACGTGAAGTACCGCTTCGTGATTGACCTGGCCACGCTGGATAACTAGCGGCAGCCTATTGGCAAAAATGAAAAAGCCGGCTTCCCGCGAGGGAAGCCGGCTTTTTGCGTTGGCTGATAGGCGGTTATTCAACAACGACCCGCTGCCAGCTCTGGCCGGCGGCCGTGGCTGCACCCAGCAGGTACACGCCCGGCGCTAAACCATTGACCGATACCGTGCCGCTGGCTTGGGCCAGCGTCCAGCGGCGTACCGCGCGGCCCTGCAAATCGGCCAGTATTATGGGGCCGGTGGGCGTGGCGGGCAGACGCAGCTGGAGTTGTTCGTGGGCCGGGTTGGGGAAAACTTCGGCCAGCGGTACGGCGGCGGCGGCCCGGGTGGCCAGTGCCGTGTTCACGAGGCGGGCCAGCCCGAAGCGCGGCTGTCCGGCCACGGTGGTGAAGTCGCCGCCGAGCACGATGGCGTTGGTGCCGGGCTGCAGGTACACTACGGCATTGGCCGGTGCGAAGGACTCGTTGCCGATGGCAACTGCCTGAAATCCGGCATCGAGGCTGCCGGTGGTGCCGAGGCGCACCAGTCGCTCAAGCTGGGAAGTGGTGCCGGGGGCTACCACCAGCAGCTTGCCATCGGGCTGCTCCACAAAGCTGCGGGCCGCGCTGGCCGCCGCGAAGCTGGCATCGGGCGCGCCGCTGGGCAGCAGGCGCAGCAGGCCGAAGGGCGCGGCCTGGCCATTGAAAGTGGTAAAGTCGCCGTTGACCAGGAGTTTGCCGCCGGCGAGCGGCGCAACGCTGAACAGTGAGTTGGGACCGCCGCCAGTGCCCACGGAGAAGCTGTTGTCGATGGTGCCGTCGAGGTTGAGGCGCGTTACGTAGGTGCGGGTGGCGTCGTTCCACACCGCCAGGGTCTGCCCGCTGGCCATGCCCACGGCGTAGCGGTAGCCGGCGGTGTTGCCCGTGCCCACGGTGGGCACCTGCCAGGCCGC
>NZ_BAAGZM010000591.1:0-2628 GCF_054778495.1 Hymenobacter agri | reverse complement strand
GCTGGATGGCGCGCCGGTCACGGTGTTCGACGTGCTGGGCAAAGCCGTGCTCAGCACCCGCCTGCGCGGCAGCCAGCTCGATTTGCGGGCCCTGGCCCCCGGCGTGTATTCCGTGGTGCTCGATACCCGCGACGGGCAGGTGCACAAGCGCCTGGTGCGGCAGGAGTAGCGCGGGAAAGTATCATGCTACGCTTATCATAGAACGTCATGCTGAGCGCAGCCGAAGCATCTCTACTGCGCAAGTAATTCATTTACTACTGCGGTAGAGATGCTTCAACTACGCTCAGCATGACGTTCGATTATTACCCATAAAACCAGAACGGCTGCCCGATTGGGCAGCCGTTCTGGTTTAAGTCTTTTCTCAGTGCCGCCGCGACGACTCCCGCACCAGCAGCTTGGGTTTCAGCACCACGTTGCTGGTTTGCATCAGGCGGTTGGGGTCGGGGTTGAGCATTTTCTGGAGCAGGCGCACGGCCGAGATACCCATGGTTTCGCAGCCTTGGTCGACGGACGTGAGGTTGGGCTCGGTGAGGGTGGCGAAGGCCTCGTTGCTGAAGCCGGCCACGGCCACATCCTGCGGCACGCGCAGCCCGTGCGCCTTGATGACCTGCATGGCCCCGGCCGCCGCCAAATCGTTGGAGCCGAACACGGCATCGGGCGGCTGCGGCAGCTTCAGCATCTCGGCAATGGCCTGGGCCCCGCCCTGCTGGCTCATTTCGCACTGCGCAATGTAGTCCTCATTTATCTCGATGCCGTGGGCGGTGAGAGCATCGCGGTAGCCCTGGTGGCGGTTGCGGTGAATGTTGAGCCGGTGCGGGCCAGTGAGGTGCGCAATGCGCGTGCAGCCCTGCTCGATGAGGTGCGACACCACCTGGTACGCGCCCTGGTAGTCGTCCAGAATCACGGCGCTCACGCTGTCGCCCCGAAAGTTGTCGAGCACGCGGTCGAAGAAAACCAGCGGCACATTTTGGCGGCGGGCCAGCTCGAAGTGGCTGAAATCGGTGGTGGTGTTGGCCAGCGACACCAGAATACCCTCGACCTGCGAGTGCATCAGCAGCTCAATGTTTTTCTTTTCCTGGGCGGCGTCTTCGTTCGACTGAAAAATCATGACGCTAAAGCCAGCCTTGTTAGCCTCGGCGGCGATGCCAGCGAGCACCTGCGGGAAAAAGTGGCCGGTGATGTGCGGCACCAGCACCCCGATGGTGTGCGTGCGGCCCCGGCGCAGGGCGGCGGCCAGCTGGTTGGGCTGGTAGTGCAGCTCGGCGGCGAGCTGGCGCACGCGGGCCTTGGTGGCCTCGCTCACGTCCTTATGGTCGGCCAGCGCGCGCGACACGGTGGAGGGCGAAAGTTGGAGAGCCGTGGCCAAATCGGTGAGGGAAGCCCGGCGGGTTTGCATCTTGCAGAAGAATTAACGTAAAAAAATCGGGGCCGGCCGGCCCCGGTGCATCAAAGGTGCCCCGCTTACGGTGCAGCTGGCAGCCGAGCCAGCCGCACCGGCCGGGCACTGCGGCCGTTTTGGGCTAAGTTAGTAGTCCAAGAACTATCCTGCCGGGTTTTTGCTTGTTTCCCAATTGTTAATTTTCGAATTGATTCACCGCCCAGCGAATTGGAAATAGCGCGCGACTTTTCGGAGCCCGACCTGCTGCGCCGCCTCAACCAGGGCGACGAGCGAGCGTTTGATGCCCTGTTCCGGCACTACAGCGCGCTGGTGTACCGCTTCGCCTACGGCTACCTCAAGGCCCGCCCCGATGCCGAAGAGATTGTGCAGGAGTGCTTTCTGAAAATCTGGGAGAAGCGCGCCGAGCTGCGGCCCGACGTGCCACTGAAGGCCTACCTGTTCACCACGGCCCACCACGCCATTCTGAACCAGCTGCGGCGGCAGCAGCAGCGTCAGCGCTTCCAGGCGTATTCGGCGGGCCTGGCGCCCGTGCAGGTGGGCAACGAGGCCGGGTTTAGCGAGCTCGAAGCCCTCTACCAAGCTGCCCTGGAGCAACTGCCGCCCAAGCGCCGCGAGATTTTTATGCTGAGCCGGCAGCAAGGCCTCTCCTACCCCGAAATTGCCCAGCAGCTCAACCTCTCGGTGAAAACCGTGGAAGCTCAGATGACTCACGCGCTGAAATTCCTGCGCGGCTACTTCCAGGCCCACGGCGAAAGCATCGTGGCGCTGGCGTTGTGGCTGGCGTTGGCGAGCGCCTGAGCGGACGGGCGAACGAAGTAGAGACGCAACATCTTGCGTCTCGTCGTTGCTGATGTTGTTTAGTCTGGGCAGGATGGCGCGGTTCGGCGCAGCTCCGGTCGTTCAACGAGGAGACGCAAAATGTTGCGTCTCTACCCGTGCTTTTAATCTTTTAAAAAAAACTTTCGCGGCCAGTAAGGGTGGCGGGCGCTAACGGGGTATTACTGCAAACGATTGGGGAATTGCGCCCCAAACGTTTGCTAAGCAGCCCATGTGCGCCTCGCGCCACTCCCTGAAATACTGGCTTTTAACCCGGTTATTTCTTTTCATCGACTTCCCCGGCATCCATGCCTCTAGTTATTACCGAAGACCTTTTCAACCGCTACCTCGCCGGCACCACCACGCCGGCCGAGGCCCAGGCCGTGGCCGCCTGGCTGGCCGAGCCCGCCAAC
>NZ_BAAGZM010000590.1:0-2629 GCF_054778495.1 Hymenobacter agri | reverse complement strand
AGGCCGGGGATGAGCGGCAGGCGCGCCGGCTCTACAATGTAGTCAGTTAGCGAGCGGCCGATGAGGTCGTAATCGGCGGTGAGGAAGCCGGCGGTGAGGCCGGCCACGTTGGCCCACTGCCGCACGGCCAGGCCCAGCGGCACGGTAGCGGGCAGCACTTTGCGCGAGTCGCTGGTTTTCAGCTCAATTTGGGGATGCACCACGGCTACCCACAACGGCGGCGCGGGCAGAGCCAGAATATCCTGCGCCGGCTCCAGGGCCCGCACCACCGTGAAGCCACCGAACACGGCCGGGGCAATGTTGTCGGCGTGGCGCGCGCCCGAGGCCACGGCTTCGCCTTCCATCGCAAAATCGACCAGCTCTTTTTGGCTGAAGCGGTTGCCTAGCAGAGCATTGGCTGCCACCACCGCGCCCACGGCACTGGCCGCGCTGCTGCCCACGCCACTGCCCGGCTTGATGCCCTTGATGATTTCTAGGTCGAAGCCGCCGGTTTCTTCCGGCACGGCTTTCAGCAGGGCCAGCAGGGCCACGCCGGCCACATTACGGGCCGGGTCGGTGGGCAGGTTGTAGGGGTCGAGGTGGCGGATGCTGAGGCCCGGAGCGGCGCGGCGCGTGAGGCGAATGGTATCGTAAGGGGCGGTCAGGGCCAGGCCGAATACATCGAAGCCGCAGCCCAGATTGGAGAGCGTAGCGGGCGAGTGAACGAGAACGGAATCGGGCATAGTAGCGCGGACTTTTAGTCCGCGATTGAACAAGTTGAAAACAGTCTCAGAACCTGAGACGATACCACTCGCGGACTAAAAGTCCGCGCTACAACCGCGCGGCGCGGATAATGTCGGCAAACACGCCGGAGGCCGTGACTTCGGCCCCGGCCCCGGCACCTTTCACTACCAGCGGCTGGTCCACGTAGCGGTCGGTGTAGAAGAGCACCACGTTGTCTTTGCCGCGCAGGTCGTAGAGGTCGTGGCCGGGCGCCACCTGCTGCAGGCCCACGGTGGCGCAGCCGTCGGCGTAGCGAGCCACGAACTTCAGGCGCTGGCCAGCGGCAGCGGCCGCATCGTAGAGAGCGCGGAAATGGCTTTCGTGCGCCGCCAGCTGGGTGTAGAAGGCTTCCACGTCGCCAGCCAGGCAGGCCGGGGGCAGGAAGCCGTCGATTTCGATGTCGCTCATTTCCATTACCTGGCCGGCCTCGCGGGCCAGAATAAGGATTTTGCGGGCCACGTCCGAGCCGCTCAGGTCGAGGCGCGGGTCGGGCTCGGTGTAGCCTTCGGCCTGGGCCTGGCGCACTACCTCGGCGAAGGGCCGGGAGCCGTCGTAGTTGTTGAACACGAAGTTGAGCGTGCCCGAGAGCACCGCCTCCATGCGCCGCACCACGTCGCCGCTGCGCGTAAGGTCGTTGAGCGTGCCGATGACGGGCAGGGCCGCGCCCACGTTGGTTTCGAATAGGTAGCTGGTGTTGAACTCCTTGGCCAGACCCTTGAGGCGGGCGTAGTGCGCGTACTCCGACGACGCGGCCACTTTGTTGCAGGCCACCACGGCCACGCTTTTTTCCAGCAGCCCGGCGTAGATGTCGGCCGCGGCGGGGTTGGCCGTCACGTCCACGAAGATGGAGTTGCGCAGGTTGCGGTCCACAATCAGCCGGGCAAATTCGGCCAGCGTCAGGGCTGGGGCGGCGGCCAGTTCGTCGGGCCAGGCGGTGAGGTCGAGGCCGTTTTCGTTCACCAGGCAGTGGCGGCTGTTGGCAATGGCCACCACGCGCACCTGCAGGCCCAGCTTATCGAGCAAGTGCTGCTGCTGCCGCGCCAGTTGCTCGAGCAGCTTGCTGCCCACGTTGCCGGGGCCGAGAATAAACAGGTTCACCTGCTTCACGGTGGCCTCAAAAAAGGCTTCGTGCAGCACGTTGATGGCCTTGCGCACGTCGGCCGCCCGAATCACCGTCGAGATATTCTTCTCCGAAGCCCCCTGCGCGATGGCCCGGATGTTCACCCCGTTCTGGCCCAGCGCCCCAAACAGCTTGCCGCTGATGCCGGGGTGGTCCTTCATGTTTTCGCCCACCAGCGCCACAATGGCCAGCCCGCGCTCGGGCCGCAGCGGCTCGATGCGTCCGGCCACGATTTCGTGGGCAAACTCCTCGTCCACTACCGCCTGGGCGGGCGTGGTGTCCTGTTCGTTCACGCCCACGCAAATGGAGTGCTCCGACGAGCTTTGGGTGATGAGCACCACGTTGATGCGCTCGCGGGCCAGCGCCGCAAACAGCCGCTGCGAGAAGCCCGGCACGCCCACCATGCCGCTGCCCTCCAGGTTCAGCAGCGCCAGGTTGCCGATGCTGGAGATGCCCTGTACCACGGCGGTCGTGCGCGGCGGCTCCACTTCCACCAGCGTGCCGTAGTCGTGGGGCGCAAACGTGTTTTTAATCCAGAGCGGAATGCCTCGCTGCATCACCGGCTGAATGGTGGGCGGATACAGCACCTTGGCCCCGAAGTGCGACAGCTCCATAGCCTCCTGGTAGCTGATGTGGGCAATGGGCCGGGCGCTGCGCACGAGGCGCGGGTCGGCGGTCATCATGCCGCTCACGTCGGTCCAGATTTCGAGCACCTCGGCCCCGAGCGCGGCGGCCAGTAGCGCGCCG
>NZ_BAAGZM010000589.1:0-2630 GCF_054778495.1 Hymenobacter agri | reverse complement strand
CGCGGCGGCACGGCACCGCCGATGCCAGCCCCAAAGCGCGAGGGCAGCATCACTCGGCGGCCGGCAGGTCTCCTGACTCGTTTCGGGCCGGCCCCGCCCTTCTCGGCCTTTTGCAAGAGCCAATGGGCATGCATGGGGCCACCGGCTCCGGCCCATACAAGGCCGGGAAACTCACAGTAGCGCGTCTGTTCGGGAGTTGCACCCGATTCCCTTTTAATCTTTACCCCGGCCGAAGCCCGGATGAAAAACCGTCCGCTGATTGAAGGAAATCAAACCGAGAACCAACGCAGCGAAGGTACGGCATGAGCCGGAAGTGCGGCTGGCGCGGGCTGAACGGCGTTATGGCCAGGTCCTACTCTGCCGCTACCGGCACTTTCTCGTTGGCTTTGCGCAGCGGAAGCTCCGGTACCAGCAGCGTGAGCAGCAGACCGCTCACTACCAGCAGAATATCGACCATATACACCCGATGAATCGCCGTAGCGAACGCCGCCCGTACTACCGGGCTGGCACCGGCAGTAGCGGCCGCCGCCGGCAGCGCCGGCCCTTCGGCTACCACGGTTTGGCTGCTAGCAGGACCTGGCGCTGCGGCCGGCAGCTCGTGGGCCAGCGTGAAACTGAGCACCGCGCCCAGTGCCGAAGCCGCCAGCGCCCCGCCAATCTGCCGGAAGAACTGGCTGGCTGAGGTGGCCTGGCCCATCAGGTCGGGCTCGGTGGCGTTTTGGATGGCCAGGGTGTAGAGGGGCATGGTGGGCCCCAGGCCCAGGCCGCACACCGCCAGGTAAAGGAGCACCTGGTAGTAGCCGATGGTAGGGGGCATGGTGGCCAGTAGGCTCAGGCCCACGAGCAGCAGCGTGAGGCCGCCCAGCATCCAGCGCTTGTAGTGGCCGAAGCGCGACACCATCTGGCCGGCTAGCATCGAGCCCGTGACTACGCCCAACGACAGCGGCATGAGGCTGGCCCCGGCTCGCGTGGCCGACTCGCCCAGCACATTCACCATGAACAATGGCTCGAAGATGATGACGCCCAGAAACGCCCCGCCCATGCAGAACAGCGCCGCGTTGGCCGACCGGAATACCGGATTCTTAAACAAGCCGAAGTTGAGAATTGGGTTTTCGTGCCGCAGGCTGCGCACCACAAACAGCCCCAGCGCCACCACGCCGCCCGCCAGCAGCCCCAGCGTGAGCGCGCCCGACCACGGGTACAGCGCCCGGTTGAGTTGCAGCGCCACCACCAGCGGCCCCAGCCCGGCCATGAGCAGCACGGCCGAGAGGTAGTCGAACGGCTTGGGCTCGGTGCGGGGGCGCAGCGGCGGCATCTGGGTTAGGATGAACCAGAGGGCCAGCGCGCCCAGCGGCAGGTTCACATAGAACACCAGCCGCCAGCCCGCCACGCCGGGAATGAGGTCGGTGCCCTTATCCGTCAGAAACCCGCCCAGCAGCGGCCCCAGCACCGACGACGTACCGAACACCGCGCCCGTGAAGCCCTGGTAGCGCCCCCGCTCGGCCGGCGCAAACAAGTCGGCAATGATGATGAAGGCCATGGCAAACAGCCCCGCCCCACCAAAGCCCTGAATGGCCCGGAATACCACCAGCTGCGTCATGCCATCGCCCAGCAGCGGCAGCGGGCCAAACTCGCCGGCCAGCCCGCACAGCCCCGAACCCACCAGAAACACGCTCACCGCCACAATCTCGATGGTGCGCCGCGAGTACATATCGGCCAGCTTGCCGTAGATGGGCACCAGCGCCGTGCTGGCCACCAGGTAGGCCGTGGCCACCCAAGTAAAGCGGTCGAGGCCATCGAGGTCGGCCACGATGCGGGGCAGGGCCGTGCTCACAATCGTCTGGTCGAGCGCGCCCAGAAACATGGCCAGCAGGATGCCGGCGAAGGTGAGCATCTTCTGGCGGTGGGTGAGGTTTTCGGTCAAGGGGAAGGAGGAGATGGAGCGGGAAAAGTTTCAAGAAATCTGTCATCCTGAGCAGAGCGAAGGACCTTATCGCGCCAGAACAAGCCGTTCGAACGTGATAAGGTCCTTCGCTCTGCTCAGGATGACAGACGGCATAGATGACAGGCGGGTTTGCCACTACAGCAGCGAGCGAATCCAGCCGCCATCTACCGGTACGGAAGTGCCGGTGATGTAGCTGGCCCGCTCCGAGCACAGAAAGGCGGCCAACGCTGCAAACTCGCGCGGCTCGCCCAGCCGGCGCATCGGAATTTCCTGCTCCCAGCGGGCGGTGGCTTCGGCGGGCGAGATGCCTTCGCGGGCGGCGGTAGCATCGGCCAGGCCCACCACGCGCTCGGTGCGGGTGTAGCCGGGCAGGATGTTGTTGACGGTGATGCCCTGGGCCGCTACTTCTGTGGCCAGGGTGCGGGCCATGCCCGTGACGGCCGCCCGCAGGCTGTTGGAAAGCATGAGGTTGGCCACCGGCTGCTTCACCGAAATGGACGTGATGTTGAGGATGCGGCCCCAGCCCCGTTCTTTCATGCCGGGCAGCACGGCGCGCGTCAGCTCCACCACGCTGTTGAGCAGCAGGCTGGTGGCGGCTTGCCACTGCTCGGCGCTCAGCGCATCGAAGGTGCCGGCGGGCGGGCCACCGGCGTTGGTTACGAGGATATCGATGCGGCCGAAACGG
>NZ_BAAGZM010000588.1:0-2636 GCF_054778495.1 Hymenobacter agri | reverse complement strand
AGCGGCGGGGCTGGCTGCCCGGCAGCCCGACGCCCGGCACTGGCGGGCAGGGTCTGGGCCTTGCTCGGACACACCAGCAGCACGCCGAGCACTAACAGAAGAAAGAAGCGAAACAAATTCATGCGGGCCCCAAAGGTACGGCAGGCCGCCGGGGCTAACGTCGAATGCGGCGTGGTAGTGCCCCGGGTGGCGTAAGCTCCCCCCGGCCCCTCTCCGCGGGCTTCGCGCTCCAAGCGAAGCTGGGCCGGGGGGAGCTTACGCCGCCCGGGGTACTTTTGCCCCGTCAACACTCCCTCATCATGCTCGATTCCGTCCGCCAGTTCATTGCCGAACACCAGCTTTTCAACCTCGCAACCGAACCCATTCTGGTAGCCGTGAGCGGGGGCCTCGATTCGGTGGTGCTGCTCGATGTGCTGCACAAGCTGGGCGCGCAGGTGGCCGTGGCGCACTGCCACTTCGGCCTGCGCGGCGAGGATGCCGACGCCGACGAGCAGTTTGTGCGCAAGCTGGCCAAGCAGTACGGCCTTCCCTACTTCGCCGAGTTTTTCCGCACCAAGGAATTTGCGCAGCAGGAAGGTATTTCGACCCAGATGGCGGCCCGGCTGCTGCGCTACCGCTGGTTCGAGCAGGTGCGCGAGCGCGAGCAGCTGGCCTATGTCGCCACCGCCCACCACCAGCGCGACCAGGCCGAAACCATGCTGCTGAACCTCACGCACGGTACTGGCTTGGCCGGCCTGCACGGCATTCAGGTGAAGAACGGGCACGTCATCCGCCCGCTGCTAGGCCTGGGGCGCGACGACCTGTACGAGTACCTCGTGGAGCGCGGCCTGCGCTGGCGCGAAGACGACAGCAACGACAGCCCCGTGTACCAGCGCAACCTGCTGCGCCACGAGGTGCTGCCCGTGCTGCGTGAAATCAATCCCAACCTGGATGAGACAATGGCTGGCACCGCCGAGCGCGTGGGCGGGGCCGAAGAAATTGTGCGCCGCTACGTGGCCGATACCGCCGCCCAGGCCCGCCGCGACGATGCTGACGTGACCTACCTGCACATCGGCACGCTGCAAAAAACGGCCTCCACGGCGCTGGTGCTGCACGAGATTCTGCGGCCCTTCGGCTTTGCTTGGCCGGTGGTGAAGGACATTGTGGCGGCCTTCCCCGGTGAGAGTGGCCGGCGCTTCGACTCGCCCACGCACCGGCTGGTGAAGGACCGCGAAAATCTGGTTATCACGCCGCGCCGCACGACGCAGTTCGGCACCTTCCAGCTGGCCGCAGGCCAAACCGACCTGCTGGCCGACGGCATGCGTCTGCGGGCCGAGCTGCTCGAAAAAGATGCCGGCTACGTGATTCCGCGCTCGAAAAGCACGGCCGCGCTCGATGCCGATAAAATCAAGTTTCCGCTCACGCTGCGCCGTTGGCAGGAAGGCGACTGGTTTATGCCGCTGGGCCTGAAGGGCAAAAAGCTGCTCAGCGACTTCCTCATCGACCAGAAAGTGCCCCTGAACCTGAAAGACGAGGTGCGCGTCCTCACCTCGGCCGACGGCAAAATCTGCTGGGTGGTGGGCTGGCGCGTCGACGACCGATTCAAGGTAGAAGATGCGACGGAACGGGTACTCACGGTGCAACGCATGTAGCCTGCACCGGGCGAGCACGCGTGATGCCCGACAAGAAGGGGCTGATGAAAATGGCTCCAGCGCAACCAGTAAGAATCTTTCGCAACTGCTCAAGTGGCAACTCATCACTGGGCGCCTTGCATAGCCAACCCGCTTATTGCCAAATCATTTTCAGATGCTTATACGTCTGAAAATGACTAATAGCCTGATGTCGCCGGCTACCTTTTAGAAGCCCGGTTCACCCGCGAATTGCCGGTATCCGAAGGCACTTACAAATTCCATGGCCTACCGGGCCTCATCATGAAGCGGGCCGATACCGGCGCAAACGATGCCATGGCCCGGCTGCGGCAATTGCCGTTTGTCCTTGCCCTGAAAATACCTGGGAACAATGCCGAACGAAGGTCAAAAGCCGAATTTGTAACCGGTAAGGCTGCCGAAGCCAGCACTGGTTTCGCACAGGTGCTTACCAACAGCAACATTCGCTTCTGTCAGAAGTCCCGTGAAAGTGTCAACTAGCCTACCAACCCGATTGAAAAAAGTGTTTTTTTACTATACAATTCATACTTTACGGTCATGACACTATATTTTGTAAAAATATTTTTCAAATAATTGGCTTCTGCGGAAAAAAGAATTTAGTTTTGGCCCATTATTCACCGGCCGTTCTTCCACAACGGTTAGTGATTTCCCTGATATGTTCTCTACTCCGGACTTCAGGAGGTTTGCTCAGGCAAACTTCTCACTGTTCGCTTCGTTAGCCCCGCCGGAATCCGGCTTGCGCTAATTACTCCTTCCCTGCGACGCTCCTTTATCAATTTTCCTAAAAAATCCTGTTGAAAAACGGGATTTTCCGGCGTGAGCATGCGCCAGTCATTAACTGCTATTGCACAAGCACTTGGGCATGTATTAGCGCAGTGCGTCTACTTGCTCACGTCACCTCATTCACGGTAATAATTCGGCGGTGGTCTAAGTGAGGATGAACACGTATAAGGTTGATGGTAACAACTCAGCATACGTGCGCCAAATGCG
>NZ_BAAGZM010000587.1:0-2644 GCF_054778495.1 Hymenobacter agri | reverse complement strand
CGGCCGCTGTTGCTCAGCATCCAGCGGCCCAGGCGCGTGAGGTCTTCGAGCAGCTGCGGCAGCAGCAGCACCAGCGTGCCGGCCAGCAGCAGCAGCGGCAAGCTCATGAGGTAGCTTTTGAGCACGGTGTTGCCGGTTTGGCGCGTGGTGCCGGCCCAGATGGCCAGCCACCACACCACGCCCGTCAGCACCCAATAGCCAATGGCCACCGCACGCCGCGCGCCCGGCGCCAGGTGCTGCGTGGCCGTGCGCACTGCCTGATACCCATAATATTCGGCCAGCACAATCGCGGCCAGCACTATCCATAACACAAACGGATTTCGCATCTTAAAATCGGAAGCAGATAAGGCCGCGGCACCACGTTGCGCCGGCGGCTGCGAAGCTTAAACGGCCCCAGCCGGCTTTTGCTTTACATTTAGCGCACTTTTTACCGTCTACCGCCGCCTTGCCGCATGCAAACCCCTGACCAGCTGCCCGAACCTCAGGCCCCGCAGCCCTCCTACCCCACCGCCGCCGCCTCCGGCATCAAAAGCTGGGCCGAGGACGACCGGCCCCGCGAAAAGCTGCTCGCCAAAGGCCGCGCCGCCCTCTCCGACGCCGAGCTGCTGGCCATTCTCATCGGCTCGGGCACCACCAGGCTCACGGCCGTAGATGTGGGCAAGCTGATGCTGCAAGGCGTGGGCAACGACCTCAATGCCCTGGCCCGCGAGAGCGTGAAGCAGCTCTGCCGCCACCCCGGCATCGGCGAGGCCAAGGCCATTACGGTGGTGGCCGCGCTGGAGCTGGGCCGCCGCCGCAAGAAGGCCGACGCCGCGCCGCGCACCACCATCACCTGCTCGCGCGACATCTACAATTTAATCCGGCCCAACCTGATGGATTTGCCGCACGAGGAATTCTGGGTCATTCTGCTGAACCGGGCCAACGTGGTGATGCGCAAAACCGCCATTAGCCGCGGCGGGGTGGCCGGCACCGTGGCCGACCCGAAAATGATTTTCAAGGAAGCGCTGGAGCAACTGGCCAGCAGCATCATTCTGGTGCACAACCACCCTAGCGGCAACCGCAACCCCAGCGCGGCGGATATTCAGCTTACCAGGAAATTAAAAGAGGCCGGCAACTTTCTGGATTTGCCGATTCTCGACCACCTCATTTTTGCCGAATCCAGCTACTACAGCTTTGCCGATGAGGGGATGCTGTAGCGGGTGCACGGGCGATGCCCGGCCACAAACCTGATGGGTTTGGCCACAAAGCTGACGGCGGTGGCCACGCGGCGTTGCGGGAGATGCGGGGCGGGGCTTGTTTCGGGGCATCAACTCACCCCAACCCGCACTTTCCATGAAACACCTGCTGTTCGCATTGCTCCTCACCGGCCCGGCAGCGCTCGCCCAAGCCGTCGATTCGGCCCAGACGCCCGGCTTTCCGCCCAAGAGTGATTTCAAGTATTCGCTCATCACCGAGGGCGGGTTTTCGCTGGGCCTCACCAGCACGCCCAACATGCAGGCGTTCTTCAAGCAGAACGGCATCGAGCGCGACTCCCGCATCGACCCGTTTGCGCACCTTTACTTGGGTGGGCGCTACAAGCGGCTGAAACTGATGCTGCTCACCGGCTACGGTCTCAACTACTACGTGCCCAACGAGAAGGACCCGCGCGTGGTGCGGCGCACCTTCGCCAGCTATTCGGGCGGGATGCTGGGGTTCGATGTGCTCAACAGCCGCAACCGGCGCCTCTACCTCAATCTGGGGGCGGGCAGCATCAACTACGACTACGCCGTCATCAACCGCACCAACCAGCCCATTGCGCTGCAAAACCTGCCGCAGTACGCCCAGGCCGGCAATATCCCGTCGCTGGAGCTGCAAAACGCCTATTGGGACGTCAACCTGGAGCTGACGCAGCGCGAGAAGCGCAAGTCGAGCGTAGGCAGCGTGGTGCGCCTGGGCTACCGGCGCGGCTGGCAAACCAGCGCCTGGAAATCGAGCGTTTTCCAGCTGCTCGATGCCCCGCAGGACCGCATCAGCCAAGGGTATCTGGAGGTCGGCTTTTATCTGTCGCGTAACCACGCCAGCTCCAGCAAGCGATGAAGGCGCGCCTCCTTTTTCCGGTGTGGCTGCTGCTGAGCGGCCGGGCCGACGACGGGCCGCCGCCCGTGCAGAGCGAACCCGCGCATGTCGTCGTTTACCGGCAGCGCGAGTTCGAAGGCACCACCTACGACATTAAAATCAACGACCGCAAGCTGGGGCCGCTGCCTACCAATCGATATTTGCAGGTAGATGTGCCAGCCGGCCGGGTGAAAGTGGAATCGGTGCTAAGCTATTTTTCCGACAACCAGACCGTGCAGCTCGACGCTTTGCCGGGCCGCACCTACTACGTGAAAGCCGTGGAAGAAATGGACTTTTTATCGAGCGCCCTGCTGCTGGCTCCCGTGAGCGAAACCCAGGGCCAGCGCGAAGTGCAGGGCCTCAAGCCCGCGCCCCGGCCCCGCACCAAAACCCACTAAGAATGCGCAGGGCTTTTTTTCGGCCGGGTTCGGCGTGGCTTTTTGGGGTGGTGCTGGCTGGCCTGCTGGCCTATTGGGGCCGGCTGCTCTACGTGGGCGTGTGGCAGAGCGGGGCCGACGCGCCGGCCGTGGGCGGGCTGGCGCGCTACCTG
>NZ_BAAGZM010000586.1:0-2650 GCF_054778495.1 Hymenobacter agri | reverse complement strand
GGCCAAGCGCTGGTACAGCCGGCAGATGGGCCGCGAAACGCACCGGCTGAGCGAGCTGGTGAGTGAGTTGTGGGGCACGGTGAGCCTGGCCACGGCCGCGGCCGCGGTGCCGGCCGAGCCGATTGAGATTACCTTATAAGTGAAGTTGAACCGCAGTTGAATAGGAGGGAGGATGGGACAGAATACCGAACAACGGACGATTGAAATCATCGTCAACGGGCAGAAGGCCAACGCCTCGCTCAAGGAAATGGACGCGGCCGCGGCCGTGCTCTACAGCCAGTTTCGCAAAATGTCGGCCGACGACCCGGGCCGCGCGAAGCTCATCGCCGACTACCAGGCGCTGAAAGGCAAGATTACGGAGGTGAAGGCCGAGCTCACCGGCGTGAGTCAGTCGGCCGGCGTGATGAAGCAGGCCTTCGCCAATGCGTTTGCCCTTTTCACCGGGGGCGGTATCCTGGGCATGGTGCAGCAGGTGTGGGGCTTCTTCATGGCCTCGCGCGAGGAGGCGCTGGCCAGCGCCAAGACCTCGGCCGACCTGGAAAACACGCTGCGCAGCACGGCCCACGCGGCCGGGCTCACGGCCCAGGAAATCCGCAGCATCGGCGAGGCCCGGGCCAAGGTCACGCTCTTCGACGACGACGAAACCAACGCCGCCTCGGCGCTGCTGCTCACCTTCACCAACATCAAAAAGGGCGTGTTTGAGGACGCCATTCCCGCCATTCAGGACCTGGCCACGAAGATGGGCGGCGACGGGCCGGCCGACCTGAAGGGCGCCAGCATCCAGGTGGGCAAGGCCCTGAACGACCCGATTAAGGGCATCACGGCCCTGACGCGGGTGGGGGTGAGCTTCACCGAGCAGCAGAAGGAGCAGATTACGCAGATGGTCAAGGCCGGCGATACGGCCGGGGCCCAGCGCCTGATTCTGCGCGAGTTGAACAAGGAGTTCGGGGGCACGGCGGAGGCCGCGCGCAAGTCGGCCGGCGGGGTGGCCACGCTGAGCATGTGGTTCGGCGAGTTCAAAGAGACGGTGGGCGGCAAAGTCAACCAGGTGCTCGACGCACTGAGCCAGTGGCTGGGCCGGGTGCTCGACAAGGCCGACCCGCTGGTGGAGATGGCCGGCGCCCTGGTCGACGAGTTCCTGAACTTCTACCACGAAATCGGTGACGTGCTGGAGAGCCTGGGCCTGTTTAACGAGAAGACCGACACGGCCGCCATCGTTATCGAGGTGCTGAAAACGGCGCTCACGGTGCTGCTCATGCCCTTGCGGGCGGCGTTGCAGGTGAGCCGCTACCTGGTCGATAACTTCATCGAGTGGTACAACGCCAGCGAGCTGCTGCGCGGCGTGCTCGGCGGGCTGGTGGCAGTCGTAACCAGCCTGTTTCTGACCATCAAGGACGACGCGCTCAAGATTCTGGGCGGGGTGGGCGACCTCATCGTGGGCATTTTTACACTCGACAAGGACAAGATTTTGGCCGGCTTTAAGTCGGCGCTCAGCGCCACGGCCGATGTGGCGCTGAGCAGCGGGCAGCGGGCGGCCGAGTCGTTCATGAAGGGCTACGAGGCCAATAAAAACAACCACATCACCCGCACGGTGCGGGTCAGCACGGAGGAAACACCCGCGGAGGAAGGCAGCCTGCCCCCACCCAAGGCTGATGCGCCGGCCGGAGAGTCGGCGGCTGCCCTGAAGAAACGGCTGGCGGCGCTGCTCAAGCAGCACGAGGCCGAGATTGAGGCCGAGCGCCACCACCAGGAGATGCTGCTCAACCTACGAGAGGCAGCCCTGCTCGCCCAAGGCAACCAGCGCCAGGTGGAGCTGGGCCGCATCGAGCTCGATGCGCAGCGCAAAATTGTGGCGGCCGCCGCTGCGGAGAAGAAGGAGGAACTACTCGTGACGGGTACCGAGCAGCAGAAAAAAGCGAAAATCATCGCCCTGCGCCAGGAGCAGGAGGCCACCGTGGCACTCATCACGGCCGAGGCCCGGCAGAAGCAGCAGGAGCTGCAGGCCAGGTACGCCCAGGAGGATGCCAAGCAGGTCGAGGACGACGTAGCGGAGCAGATTGCTGACCTAGAAGCTGCTGAAGCGGAGAAGGAGGCACTTGTGCAGGACCAGTTCGATGCGGCCCTGCTCTCCGAGCAGCGTTACCACGAGCGGATGTACGAGGTGAAGCACGCGGCCCTGGAGGCAGAGCTGGCACTGCTGGCCCTGTTCGGCGGGAAAGAGGGAGCTGAGTATCGGAAGAAGTACAAGGAGCTGGAAAAGCTGGACAAGGACCACAACACGACGGTGCTGGCTGATACGAAGAAGCGCGAAGAGGCTAAGCGGCAAATCATGCAGCTGGGCCTGAAAACGGCCAGCGACGTCACCCAGTTCGGCATCGACCTGTTATTCCAGGACGAGGAGGCCCGGCGGAAGCACCACGGGATGTACCTGGCCCTCTCCGGGGCCAAGATTATCGCCGAGGGCATCGCCGAGGTGCAGGCCATCTGGGCCACGTTCTCCGAAATGGGCCCGGTGGGGGTGGCGCTGGCCGCCGTGCAGACCGGCATTTCGGTGGCCCGCAGTGCCATGGCCATCAACAAGCTCAACGCGACCGGGACAATGGCCGGCTACGCCAAGGGCGGCGCCACCGGTAGCGGCGCCGGCATGGCC
>NZ_BAAGZM010000585.1:0-2651 GCF_054778495.1 Hymenobacter agri | reverse complement strand
CCCCCACCCTGCTCCGCGCCGTGGCCCTGAATGCCACCACCGTGCGCGCCTACTTTTCGGAGAAGCTCGACAGCGCCGCCATGGCCAACCTGGGCCGCTACGCCCTGTCGCCTACCGTGGCCGTAGCGGCCGCAGCCCCCGTGGGACCCGATTTCCGGCAGGTCGACCTCACGCTGGGCGCGGCCCTGAGCGCCAGCCGCCCGGCTACTTTGGCCGTGCAAACGGCTACCGACTGCGCCGGCAACGCCAGCGGGCCGCTGCAATCGGCCACGTTTGCCCTGCCCGAACCGGCTGTGAGCGGTGATGTGGTGATAAATGAAATCCTGTTCAACCCGCGCACCGGTGGCGTACGCTTCGTCGAGCTCATCAACCGCAGCACCAAGTTCATCGACCTGCAGGGCTGGCAGCTTGGCAATCTCAAGCCCGACGGCAGCGTGGACGTGGCCATTCTGGCCAGCGGGCCGCTGGTGCTGGCCCCGGGCCAGCTGCTGGCCTTCAGCAGCAACACGGCTACGCTCGTATCGCAGTACCCGACCAGCAGCGACCCGGCCAATCTGGTGCAGCTCAGCAGCCTGCCTACCTTCCCCGATGCCGGCACGGCCCTGCTTTTCGACAGCAAAGGCTCGGAAATTGACCGGCTCGTGTACAGCAAAGACCTGCACCTGAGCTTGCTGAGCACGCAGGAAGGCGTGTCGCTGGAGCGCATTCGCACCAACGGGCCCAGCCTGGGCAGCAACTTCCACTCGGCGGCCGGCGCGGTGGGCTACGCTACGCCCGGCCGCCCCAACTCGCAGGCGCAGGACGCGGTGGGCGGCGACCAGGAGCTGACCATCGTGCCCGAAGTCTTCACGCCCGACGACGATGGCCAGCAGGATTTCGCCACCCTCAACTACCACCTCGACGCCACCGGCTACGCGGCCACCATCACGGTGTACGACGCCCTGGGCCGCCTCACGCGCCACCTCGTGCGCAACGAAACCCTGCCCACCACCGGCTTCGTGCAGTGGGATGGCATCGACGACCGGGGCCACAAGGCCGCCGTGGGCTATTACATTCTGCTGGTCGAGCTGTTCCGGCCCAGTGGCGGCGAGCGGCGCGAGTACAAGAAGACCGTGGTGCTGGGCGCACGGTTCTAACTACTTGATGCCGCGCTGCCCTACCACTTCCGGAATTCCAGCTGCTTGTTCACGTAGTCGATGGTGGTGCGGTACTGGCTGAGCATGGGGTAGCCCAGCAGGCCCTGCAAGGGCATTTTGTCGGGGTTCTGGTTGAACTGGGAGATGTCGGAAAACACAGTTTGCTGGCGGCGAAACACCAATGCCTGGTCGCCCGAGGCCAGCCGGATTTCGGGCAGCTGGCCGCTCGTCACGGTGCGCTGGGCGCCGTCACCGCCGCGCAGGTTGCTCTTGGCCACCTTGTGCAGCTCGCTGGCAAATACGGGCTCAAGCGGCAGGTCGAGCAGGTTGTTTTGCGCCCCGCAATCGATGCCCAATTGCAGGGTTTGGCCGTTGGCGGCGGCCGCCACCACGGGCAGGTGGCCGCGCAGCACAAAGGGTACGCGTAGCAGCGGTGCAGGTAGCGCGGCGGCGGTGCCGGGCTTGCGCAGCAGCACCTTTTGGTCGCGGTAGTCGAGCGTGAGGGCGTACTGGCTCAGCAGGTTGTAGCCAATAATGCCCAACAACTCGGTGCCGGTTTGTTGCTCCAGGCTGGCGAGGTCGAGGGTGGCCACTTCCTTATTTTCGAAGCGAATGCCGGCCCAGTCGAAAGTTTTGGTGAGGTGGTACGACATGCCGGCCACGGCCCCGTTCACGCCCTTGGCCCCGCTCACGGCCAGCGTGCTTTCGGTGGGGGCGGGCGGAAACAGCTTTTTGTTCAGCATCAGGGCGGGCGCGCCGGTATCCAGAAACAGCCAGCCGCGGCGGCCGTCCACTTCGGCTTCCACCAGCAGCAGGTTGTTGCGGAGGCGCACCGGCACATCGAGGCTGGCGGGCGTGGTCAGGTCTTCGGGCTTGAAGGCAGTATCAATTTTCTTCACGCTGGCCTGGGCCAGGTTCAGCTCGGCGAACGTGCCGGCGGGCGTCAGCAGAAAGTCGTATTCCTTTTCGGCGCCCTTGCGGGCAATGGCGCACACGTAGCGCGTGTTAGCTCCTTCAGCCACTTTCCGCACCACCCGAAAGCCCTCGATGGGTCCGAACTGCGGCACAAGCTGGGCCAGTACCCGCCCCGTGTAGGCCGGCGGCAGGCTGCCGAGGCGGGTATCGGGCGTGAGAAAAGGCTGCAGAGGCTCGACCGACTTAGCGTTAATGGCCGCCACCAACTGGTCGAGCGGGGCCACGCCGGTAGCCTCCTGCGCCCGGGTAGCTACCAGGCCGCTCAGGTAAAATAAGACGGCCAGCAGAAGCTTTTTCATGAAAAATACTGGAAGTGGAAAGGAAGTTGCGAAGACCCGGCCAGCACCGAAGCGCGCCAATGACCAGCTTGCCGCGAGCCGGGTTGCGCCGGTTTCGTCCCGCTGCGCATTAAACCTCGCCCGTCGGCACACGTCTTAAAGCTATGAACAGCAACCAGCAACTGCAACACCTCTACTGGCGCGCCGGCTTCGGCCCGCGCCCGCAGGACGTGGCCGCCGGCCTCAGCCCGCGCAAGGCCCT
>NZ_BAAGZM010000584.1:0-2654 GCF_054778495.1 Hymenobacter agri | reverse complement strand
CGGTGGCGCGCTGCACCGGCTCATTCCAGGGGTGCAAGCTCTCGGTGAAGGCACCCCAGTGCACGGGCAGCATCACGGCGGCGCGCACGTCGCGGGCGGCCTGCACGCTCTGCTCGGGCTTCATGTGGATTTCGGCCCAGCCCTCGTTGTATTGTCCGCACTCCACCACGGCCAAATCGAACGGCCCAAACTGCCGGCCGATGGCGGCAAAATGCGGCCCGTAGCCGCCGTCGCCGGTGTAGAACACGCGCTTGCTGGCCCCCTGCACCACCCATGAACACCACAGCGTGGAGTTGCGGTTGGTGAGGCCGCGGCCCGAAAAGTGGCGGCTGGGTGTGCAGCGCAACTTGATGTTGGGCAGCTGCACACTGTCGCCCCAGTTCATTTCGGTGATGCGGTTGCGCGGCACGCCCCAGGCCCGCAGGTGCACGCCAATGCCCAGCGGCACGTAAAACTGTCCCACCTTGTCCTTGATTTTCTCGATGGTTTCGTAGTCGAGGTGGTCGTAGTGGTCGTGCGAAATGAGCACGGCCGCGATATAAGGCAGCTTTTCGGGCGTGATGGCCAGTTCGGGGTTGTAGCGCTTGGGCGTCACCCAACTCACGGGGCCCATCTTCACGCTCAGCATGGGGTCGAGCAGGATGTTCTGGCCCGAGATTTCGAGCAGGCTGGCCGAGTGGCCAAACCACGTAATGCGCAGCAGCTCGGGCGTTTTACGAATGATGGCCAGCGAATCGAGCGGGCGTTGCGGCAGCGGGCCGGGCGGGGCGGCCTGCGGCGACTTATGAAACAGAAAATTCCACATCACGCCCACTGTGCTGCCGCCCGTGAGCTCGCGGGTGGGCAGCAGGTTCACGAATTTGCCGCCTTGGTAATGGCCCGATTTGGCATAAGCCGCCTTTTCGAGCCGCGTGGGCGTGCCGCCCAGCTGCGGGCTTAGATTGGTGAAGGCCACCACTGCCAGTAGCAGGGCGCCGAGAATGCCGCCGGTTGTCACAAGAAATTTCTTTACTGATTCACGCATACTGTTCAGGCGAAAAGACGCCGCTGCCGACTATTTTACTCCGCCGGCTGATTTGAGCTGATAACCGATTTAGCCCGGGCCAGGGCCACAATGTCGCGCACCTCAAGCACGGGCTTGGAGTAGCCAAAATCGGCCGCGTGTATCACGGCCCGGCCTACCTCCTGCATGGTGCTCACGAACTGCGGGGCCAGCTTGCGCGCCACCGGATAGAGCCAGGCAATGGCCGGATACCACTTCAGAATATTGCGCTGGCCTTCCGTGGCTTTCATAAAGCCCGGCCGGAACATATAGGCCGCCCGGAAGGGCAGGGTCAGCAGTTCGGTTTCAGTACGGGCCTTCACCTGGGCCCAATGCTGGCCGCTGGCCGCCGAAGTGCCCGAGCCCGATACGTAAATGAACGTTAGCTCCGGGTTGAGGCGGGCCAGGGTGGCGCCCACGGCCAGCGTCAGGTCGTGCGTGATGCGCTCATATTCTTCCTTCGAAACCCCCACCGACGAAATGCCCGCGCAGAAAAAGCAGGCGTTGTAGCCTGTGAGCTGGTTTTCCACGGCGCTGAGGTCGGCCAGGTCGGGTACCAGCAGCTCGCTCATTTTGGCGTGGCTGCGGCCCGTGGGCTTGCGCGTGAGCACCAGCACGTGCTCCACGGTGGGGTTTTGCAGGCATTCGAGCAGAACGCCCTCGCCCACCATGCCGGTGGCGCCGGTAAGGATAACTCGTAGTTTCATATGGCTTGCGGTAAAGTAGGAGCGGGGACGAATGAGCGACGTTTCTGCTTTACGAATTGGCCAACAGAACGGTGTAGAGACGCAATATTTTGCGTCTCGTCGTTGATGTTGTTGTTATAACTGCGCGGTTTATCGCGGTCCCGACCGTTCAACGACGAGACGCAAAATATTGCGTCTCTACACGCTGCCCGAATACTTCCGCACGGCCCACTCCACCGCCAGGAAGCCTACAAGCACGAAGAAAATCCACTTCAGATTAATCAGGTCCTTTAAGTCTTCTTCGGCCGTAATTACCGGCTTGTAGTTGGCTTTCAGAATGTCTTGGGCCAGCTTGTCGAGCTGCGCCGGGTAATACAGCCGCGAGCCGCTGCGGCGCGACAGCTGGGCCAGCAGGTTGTGGTCGGCTTTCGATTCGAGCGCTTCGAGCGGCTGGGCCTGCACCAGCAGCTCGCCGGCATGCTGCTGGGCCTGGCCGCCGAGGGTAGCGCGCGCCTGGTACTTGTAGAGGCCGGCTGGCAGTGGCCCCAAGTGCAGCGGCGAGCCGTCTTCGGCGTTGGCGAACGAGAAGCGGCGGGTTTGTTGCTTGCTGTCGGTCAGGGTCAGGTCGATTTTCTGGTTGTAGAGGCGTTCAAACACCGCGTTGTAGGTTTCGGCGCCCAGCGTCACATCGTCCTGGGTGCCGAAGGCGTCCTGCGTGGGATACACATCGAGACGCTTTTTGTTGGCATTCAGGGTGAGCAGCTGCAGGGTGCGGATGATGAGGCGGTCGTATGCCTCGGGGCGGTCGTCGTGTTCCACGGCCTCGCTCAGGCGCCACTGCCAGCTGCCATCGGTGAGCAGCGTGGCCTGGCGGCGGTCCTGCGGGCCGCCAAACACCAGCAGCGGCTTCTGGGTGGCCACGCGGC
>NZ_BAAGZM010000583.1:0-2661 GCF_054778495.1 Hymenobacter agri | reverse complement strand
GCCCTGGCCGCGCCCGACTGGTTTGTGCTTTACGGCCCGCCCGGCACCGGCAAAACCACCACGCTGCTGGGCGAGCTGGCCGAGCGGCTGTACAAGGAAGACAAGCATACGCTGCTGGCCGCCTACACCAACCGCGCCGTCGATGAAATCTGCGAGCAGCTGGTGGCGGCCGGGCTGCCCTTCATTCGGGTGGGCTCGCGGCTGGGCACGGCGCCGCACTATCGGCCTTATCTGCTCGATAACATGCTGCGCGACTGCCCCACGCGACAGGCTGTGCGCGACCGCCTCAAGCACTGTCCGTTCTACGTGGGCACGGTGGCCAGCCTGCTGGGCAAGCCCGAACTGTTCACCCTTAAGCAGTTCGATTTGGCTGTAGTCGACGAAGCCAGCCAGGTGCTCGAAGCGCCCATGCTGAGCTTGCTGGCCAAAGTCAACAAGTTCATCCTCATCGGCGACCATCGCCAGCTGCCCGCCGTGGTGGCACAGGAGCCCGAAGCCAGCGCCGTGGCCCCCGAAGCGGCCGAACTGCTCCAGCAGGAGCTGGGCCTGAGCAACCTGCGCAACTCCTATTTCGAGCGCCTGTTCAAACGCGCCGAGGACCATTGGCCCCACGCCCACGGCACCCTCGCCGACCACTACCGCATGCATACCGAGCTGGTGGCGCTGGTGAACGACGACTTCTACAGCGGCCTGCTGCGCTGCCCCATGCCCTGGCAGCATGAGCCCTTGAGCCGCGCCGCCTGGCCCGCGCCCACCGATGCGCTAACCGAACAGCTCCACGCCCGGCGGCTGGTGTTTGTGCCCACGCGCCGCCAGCCCGAGGACTTGTCCATGAAAGAATCGGCCCAGGAAGCCGACCTTGCGGCCCGCACCGCCGCCTACGTGGTGCAGGGCTACGGCCCCAATTTCAACCCCGAAACCACGCTGGGCATCATCGCCAGCTACCGCAACCAGGCGGCCCTCATTCGGGCGCGGCTGGCGGCGCTGGCGGCCGAGCTGGACCTGCCGGCCCTGGCCCAGGTCAGCGTCGACACGGTGGAGCGTTACCAGGGCTCGCAGCGCGACGTGATTGTGGTGAGCTTCTGCTGCCACCACGAGCATCAGCTCGAAACGATGGTATCGCCCAACGAGGACGGCACCGTCGACCGTAAGCTCAACGTGGCCCTTACCCGCGCCCGGCAGCAGCTGGTGCTGCTCGGCAATGAGCAGATACTACAGCGCGCGCCGCACCACGCTGCGCTGCTGGCGCGGGTGCGGCCGGCCGGCGCATAAGCAAAAGCCCCGGCTTCGACCAATCGAAGCCGGGGCTTGGCACCTGAATAAGGAGCCGATTATTGGATGTTCGTCAACTCCACATCGAAGCGGAGCACCGCATTGGGCGGAATAGCCGAGGAGGGAGGAGTAGCCCCGTAAGCCAGGCCCGAAGGAATCAGCAGAATGCTTTTCTCGCTTTTCTTCATCTGCGCAATGCCTTCGTCCCAGCCTTTGATGACCTGGCCCGCGCCCAGCGTGAAAGTGAAGGGCGCTACGGGGGTGTGGCGCGAAGTAGCATCGAACACCGTGCCATCGAGCAGCGTGCCCGTGTAGTTGACGGATACCGACCTGCCCGCGGTGGCCAGCACGCCATTGGGATTGGTGATGACCGGAACGTAATACAAGCCCGAGGGTAGTTTGCGGGCGTTGGTTATTTTGTTGTCAGACAGGTATTTCTGGATGGTGGCATCGTCGGCCGCCGAGTTATCGGGTTGGGTGACGATGGCCGGACTGTCCTTCGAGCAGGATGTCGCGACGAGCGTTGCGCTGGCCACGAGCGCTGGAAACAGCAGCCGGGCAATGGTGGCAGAAAAATTGTTTTTCATAATGCAGATTTTTGGTAAAAATAGCGCCTGTACCCATTAGTACAGGATTAACAGGCTTGCACCGGTTGAGGGGCACGCCGTTCATGTCGGCCAGAGTCCCCGTTCGATGATATCCAGGAGTGTTGCAAATGCCGAAACGTTGCGTCGGCCCCGGATAAGTTCACTGCTGGGGCAATCTTCACTACCGCACCAAAGTCAGGCGGTCGGGTTTCCATCCCCATTCCGCCGCCAGCACGGCTCCTGCGCCCAGCGTGTAAGCCAGCATGTCGCCCCAGGCAAAATGGCTGCCCAACACCACGCGCAGCACCCGCGAGTGCTGCCAGCCCAGGCGGCTCAGCACATCCAAGTACTGCAGGCCTTCGATGAGATAAGAAAGTAGCAGCGCGGCCGCCGCAGCTGCGGCAACTTGCACCCGTCCTACACTGCGCAACAGGCAGTAAACGAAAATAGTCGCCAGAAAATCGCCCCCGTAGGGCCGTATCACGCGGTCGTGCGCCAATAGGGCGATAAGAACTTCCGTCAGCAGCAGGCCCAGGGCCAGCCAGCAGTAGCGCGTGTTGAAACAAGGTTTGGGCATGGTCTGGAAGAACGCCGGGCGTAGCTGTTCAGGCGCGCGCGGTGCCGTGCATGGGGCAGCGGTGGAGGGGCGAAGTCGAGGGGGCCGTTTCGGCTGCGGTTGGAGTAGCATCCAAGGCCTGAATGCGGGCCCGGTACTCGGCGGGCAGCATGGCGCTTTTGGCCCACTGGCTCAACGCCAGTTGGCGGGTGGCGCGGTAGGCCGCCACGGCCGGGCGCACCGCCG
>NZ_BAAGZM010000582.1:0-3392 GCF_054778495.1 Hymenobacter agri | reverse complement strand
TCCAGACCCAGCGCTACACCATCCGCCCCACCGGCCCGGTACCCGACCTGCCCGAAAACCTGGCCGTGCAGGTGGAACTCGACAAGACGGCCCCGCACTTGGCCCGCACCCTCCCGCGCGGCGCGGTGCTAACCGACGAAACCCAAACCGAGTTCTGGGTCATGAAGCTGCTCAACGACTCCACCGCCGTGAAAATCCCAGTGACGGTGGGGGCCCAGGAAAAGGACCATGTTGAAATCAAGCAGCCGGCTTTTTCCCCGAAAGACCGGATTCTGCTCAGCGGCAACTTCGGCCTCGATGACACGGCGGCCGTGAAAGTAACCCGGCCGGTGGCGGCCGAAAAGGAATAACGCGCCGACCCCCAAACCCGCAAAACGGCCGGTTCGCCACACAAAGCATCCCTACCACGGGCGTATTCCGAGGGGTACGGCCGGTTCGCTGCAACGAACACGGTAGGGATGCCGCTCGGTGCTGGTGCCGTTCTGCTTAAACCGATTTATTTCCTCATGGCTCGTCCCGCTCTTTTTCAAGCCTACAAAGCGCCCATTGCGGTACTGCTGGCCCTGGCGCTGGCCTTGGGCACGGTGGCCTACCGACGCATCAATGTGGCCCTGTTCCCGGAGGTGACGTTTCCGAAGGTAAAAGTCATTGCCGATAACGGGCTGGTGCCCGTGGACCGCATGATGGTGACCGTGACAAAGCCCATGGAGGACGCCATGATCGGCCTTCCTGGACTGGAACGTGGACGTGGCCAAGAGCCAGAGCCTCATCGAGTCGCGCCTGAACCAGATTCGGGCCGACCTGCCGCCCACCGCCCAAATCTCGGTGGAGCGCATGAACCCAGCCATTCTGCCGGTGATGGGCTACACGCTGGAAGCGCCGGGCAAGTCGGCGCTGGAACTGCGCAAGCTGGCGCTGTTCACCATCAAGCCTTTTCTCTCGCAGGTGGAGGGCGTTTCGTCGGTCCAAATTCAGGGGGGGCGCACCAAGGAGTACCAGGTGCAACTTCTGCCCGACCAGCTGGCCGCGTTGGGCTTAGGTCCGGATGACGTAAGCAAGGCCCTAGGAGCTACCAATTTCGTGCAGAGCAACGGTTACCTGAGCGACTACCGCCGCCTCTACCTCACCGTCACGGATGCCACCATCACCCAGAAGGAGGACCTCGAAAATCTGGTGCTGCGCAACGACGGCCGCCGCATCGTGCGCCTGGCCGACGTGGCCACCGTGGGCCTGGGCCACGCCGTGCGCTACGGGGCCATGAACCGCAACGGCCAGGGCGAAACCGTGGGTGGCATCGTACTCATGCTCAAAGGCGCCAGCTCGGAAGAAACCATCAAGGGTGTGAAAGCGCGGGTGGCCGAGGTGCAGAAGACGCTGCCCAAGGGCCTCACCATCGTGCCCTTCCTCGACCGCACCAAGCTCATCGACAAGGCTATTGCCACGGTGAGCCACAACCTGCTCGAAGGTGGCATTATCGTGATACTGGTGCTGCTGGTGCTACTCGGCAACTGGCGCGCCGGCGTGGTGGTGGCCAGCATGATACCGCTGTGCATGCTCTTCGCCCTGGGGCTGATGCGCACCTTCGGCGTGTCGGCTAACCTGATGAGCCTCGGGGCGTTAGACTTCGGTCTCATCGTGGACGGGGCCGTGATTATCGTGGAAGCCATGATTTTTCACCTCGTGCACCAGCGCGCGCAGGCCGCCCACGAAAGCATGGACGAGGTAGCCGCCTCCGCCGCTACACGCATGATGCGCTCGGCCCTGTTCGGGCAGCTCATCATCCTCATCGTGTACTTCCCCATTTTGGCCCTCACGGGCGTGGCCGGCAAGATGTTCCGGCCGATGGCCCTTACCGTGAGCTTTGCCATTGTGGGGGCCATGCTGCTGTGCCTCACCTACGTACCGGCCGTGTCGGCCTGGGCGCTGCGCAAGGACATCAAGGAGGAAGGCACCCTCGCCGACCGCATCATGAAATTCCTGTACCGCGGCTACCGGCCGCTCATCACGGGCGCGCTACGGCGGCGCGGGCTGATAGCGGGCAGCGCGGTGGCGCTGCTGGCGGTGGCCATTGGGGTGTTTCTGCACATGGGCGGCGAGTTTGTGCCCCAGCTCGACGAGGGCGACTTTGCCGTGAACGTGACCCTGAAGCCGGGCAGCTCACTGAGCCAGAGCATCGCCACGACAACCAAGGTGCAGCAGATTTTGCTGAAGAACTTCCCCGAAGTAGTGCAGGTAGTGGGCAAAATCGGCACCTCCGAAATCCCCACCGACCCCATGTCGCTGGAAGACTCCGACCAGATTGTAGTGCTCAAGGACCAGGCAGCGTGGACCTCGGCCCACTCGCGGGAGGAGCTGGCTAACAAGATGCAGGCGGCGCTGGCCGGCATTCCGGGAATTACCCTGGAGTTTCAGCAGCCCATCCAGATGCGCTTCAACGAGCTGATTTCGGGCTCCAAGTCGGACATCAGCATCAAGCTCTACGGCGACGACCTAGAGGTTCTGTACGACAAGGCCACGGCAGCCGGGGCGCTCATCCGGCCGCTGGCGGGCGTGGGCGACCTGAAGGTGGAGCAAATCGCGGCCCTGCCGCAGATGCGCGTCACCTACGACCGGCCGAAGCTGGCCCGCTACGGCCTCAACGTGGAAGACCTCAACACGCTCATCCGCAGCAGCTTCGCGGGCGACGTGGCCGGACAGGTCTTTGAGGGCGAGCGCCGCTACGACCTGGTGGTGCGCCTCGACTCGGCCAACCGGCGCGGTATTACCGACCTGAGCAGCCTGTACGTGGACCTGCCCGACGGCCAGAAAATCCCGCTCTCCGAGGTCGCCACCATCGCCTTCCGCAACGCGCCCATGCAGGTGAGCCGCGACGATGCCCGCCGCCGCATCAACATCGGGGTGAACGTGCGCAACCGCGACGTGGAGAGCCTGGTGGCCGAAATCCAGCAAACGCTGGCCGCCCGGCTGCCTTTGCCCGTGGGCTACACCATCGCCTACGGCGGGCAGTTCGAGAACCTGCAACAAGCCAAGGCGCGCCTGCAAATCGCGGTACCGGTGGCGCTGGGGCTGATTTTTCTGCTGCTGTTTCTCTCGTTCCGGTCGGTGAAGCAGGCTATGCTCATTTTTACGGGCATTCCGCTGGCGGCCATCGGGGGCATTCTGGCGCTGTGGGCGCGGGGGATGCCGTTCAGCATTTCGGCGGGCGTGGGCTTCATCGCGCTTTTCGGGGTGGCGGTGCTCAATGGCATCGTGCTGGTGGCCAGCATCAACGAATTCGCGGCCGAAGGGGTAGCCAGCGTGTACCTGCGGGTCATCCGGGCCACCGCCGAGCGGTTCCGGCCGGTGCTGCTTACGGCCTCGGTAGCCTCGCTGGGCTTTTTGCCCATGGCCCT
>NZ_BAAGZM010000581.1:0-2673 GCF_054778495.1 Hymenobacter agri | reverse complement strand
TGCGCCCGCTGGGCCGACGCCAGCAGCGCCTTGGTGGGCGCGCAGCCGTAGTTGATGCAGGAGCCGCCCAAGTGGTCGCTTTCGATGAAGCCCACCGTTTTGCCGGCGGCGGCCAAGGCGTAGGCGAGGGGCGTACCGGCCTGGCCGGCACCAATAATCAGGGCGTCAAATGAATTGGCAGCGGGCATAAATGCGAGAAAGAAATGTGTCGTAATCCTTACGGTTCTGCTAAGCCAACGGCTGGTTTCGGGCCCCGAAAACCTGTTGCCCCGGTGCTGGCATACACGTAATCGGGCCCGCGCCCGTTCGTGCACCGGCGGCCAATGCCGATACTTGCACCATGAAGTCATTCTCGCGTTTGCTGTGGGCCCTCGGGCCGTTGGGGTTATCGGGCTGTGCCTCGCTGTATTTCCCGCCGCCGCCGCACGCGCCCATGCTCACGCATCAGGGCGAATTCTACGGGGCCGTGAGCACCAACCAGCACACCAACTACGCCCTGCAGGGGGCCTACGGCCTCACCAACCACCTGGCCGTGGCGGGCACGTTCTCGTCGCTGCACCGCAAGAAATCCCTCAAAACTGAAAACATCGACTTCGCCGAAGCCAGCCTCGGCTACTTCACCCGCCTGCCCGACAAGCGCGTGCTCGAAGTGTACGTGGGCGGCGGCGGCGGGGCCACCGAGCGCATCGAGCGCAACGATGCCCAGCAAACCACCCGCACCCTCGACGGTAGCCTGTCGAAAGTCTTTGCTCAGGTGAACTACGCCAAGAAAAAGCAGAACAGCCTGCACCTCTTCAACCGCGACTTCCCGCTCACCTACGGCGCGGCCATGCGCCTGAGCTACATGCAGCTCAACAATTTCACTATCAACGGCATGGCGGCCCCCGGCGAAAACAACGTGTTTTTCGAGCCCATCACCTTCACCCGCACCCAGATTGCGGGCCCGGTGCAGCTGCAGCTCATCAGCGGCCAGATTTTCGGCTTCCGCAACAATGAGTTTCTGAAGGCGGCCAATTCGGTGTTTCAGATTGGCGTGGTCATTAACTTGGATAAGAACACCTCAATCGACGACTAATAGCGCCGGCCCGCAACGCAAAAGTCCGCTTAAATGCATGCCGTGAAAAGTCTGAATTCGACGGCCCAAAAAGAGCCTTGGTGATGAATCGGCAGACGTTTGAGCGAGCTGCGGAGGGTTGTTGTTGAGAACGTAAAAGTCCCGAATTGCAGAATATCGGTTTGCCCAGGCTGGCGGCCGCCTGTTTCCTTTGATGCACTGGCCGGGTTGCGAAGGCTTTCGGCCGCTCACCGCTCTTTCTGCATTTTCATGAAACTCCTTTCCACTCTTCCGGCCCTTGCGTTAGCTGCCACGGCCTTGCTCGGCGGGTGTGCCGTGTATGTACCAGCCACACCCAGCACGCCGCTGCTCCGAAGCCAGGGCGAAGTCGAAATCACCGCCTCGGTGCGGCCGCAGGGCAGCCTCGAAACCAGCGCGGCCTGGGTGCCGGCCGAGCACGTGCTTCTCACCGTGGAAGGCAGCCTGCAGCAGAGCGACGGCAGCGAAACCCGCAACGGCACTACCACCGATTTCCAGAACCTGCACAAGCAGGCCGGCGTGGGCGTGGGTACCTATCACCTGCTGGGAGCCGATAAGTCGGTGTATCTGGGCGCGGTGGCGGGCTTCGGGCTGGCTTCGGCTAGCATCTACGACAACCATTTCAATCCTTTCGACTTCCTGTTTGGCGGAGCCGACCAGCTGGCGCATTACCAGGCCACCTACCAGCGCTACTACGGCCAGCTGTACGTGGCCAAAACCACGCCGCTGCTGAGCTACGGTGCGTCGCTGCGCACCACCTTCGTGCACTACAGCGAGCTGACGCGCAACGATGTGCCCATCAGCTCGCCTACCAAGTTTTACGTCGAGCCCACGTTCTTTACGCGCATTGGCCGCGGGGCGTGGCAGGGCCAAGCCACGCTGGGCTTCTCGCAACCCAACACCTTGGACCGCAACAGCCCCGACCACCGCAACGTGTCGCCCGCCAACCTGATTACGAGCGTCGGCGTGGTGCTGCGCCCGCACCTGCTGGGCCACCGGGCAACCAAAGTGCCTGCCGAATAAGCCCGCTACCGCTACAATTCCTCCACTTCGAGCTCCAGGTCGTAGTTGTAGTCGCGCCGGGGGTGGGCGGAGGGCAGGGCCTTTTGCAGCCGCGCATTATTTTGCTGAATAGTAGACCAGCGGCCGGTTCTGGCAGGGCCGCTCCGCAGCCATTGCCACGACCGGGCTGCATCGGCGGGTGCAAGGCTGCGGAAAGCCACGGCCGGAAACGCATGCGACGGCACCAGCCGGGAAGTGCCGCCTCCCGCCGGCTGCACTTCCTCGTACAGAAAAATGGGGGTACCCTTGCCGTTGGGCCGGTGGTTTTGCGGGCTCAGGTCTTCGGGTGGGGTTTGGCCGTCGGGCTTGCGTACCAGCGTGCGGCTACGCACAAACTGGTCTCCGTTCGGCGTGGGAAGGCCCTGTGCCACCACAAACACCCCAGCCGTAGGCAGCACCAAGTGTAGCGCACTCACATCGAGGCGCACCCAGCCGTGGGCGTGCTGGGCCGCCAGCGCCGGGGTGAGCAGTAGGGCGGCTGGCAGCAAGTTGGTATCGGCGGGCTCGCCGGCCGGGGT
>NZ_BAAGZM010000580.1:0-2678 GCF_054778495.1 Hymenobacter agri | reverse complement strand
GAAGGCGGTGCCGGCCGCCGTGGCGGTCAGTTGCTTCACCAGCTGGCGCTGGGTGGTTTCGGTGCGATGCTGCCAGCGCTGGTAGCGGCGGGCAATGTAGCGGGCCAGCGGGCGGCTGAGAGTGGCTTTGAGTCCCATCGGTTGCGGTCGGTAAGAGCCAGCGAAGGTACGCGGGACGTAAGCGGTGCACCACCGCGCAACCCCCGCGGGCGGCTACCGTTAAGCTTTGCGGCTGGCGGCGCACGCGGCTGGCCACTCCGCACTACACCATTTCACCACTTCACAACTCCACATTATCATGGCAGACCACAAAGGCACCGCTGTTTGGAACGGCGACATCAAAGGCAGCGGCACCCTCACCACCGAGAGCGGCGCGCTCAACGCCCCCTACTCTGTGGGCAGCCGCTTCGAAGGCAAAGGCGGCACCAACCCCGAAGAGCTGATTGGCGCGGCCCACGCCGGCTGCTACACCATGTACCTCACCAGCGTGCTCACCAAGCACGGCCACTCGGTGCAGAACATCAAAACCACCAGCACCGTGACGATGAACCCGAACAACGGCCACCCCGTCATCGAGCACATCCACGTGAGCACCGAAGGCCACGTAACCGGCGGCAACATCACCGCCGACGACTTCCAGAAGCACGCCGAAGACGCCAAGGAGAACTGCCCGGTATCGAAGGTGCTGAGCGCCGTGCCCAAAATGACCCTCGAAGCGAAGTTCGTGGGCTAGTTTTTTGGCTAATAAAGCCAGAAAGAACGTCATGCTGAGCGTAGTCGAAGCATCTCGCGTGCAGTAGTAATCAACATCGTTGTTGCGAATGAGTTACTACCACACGCGAGATGCTACGGCTGCGCTCAGCATGACGTTCTTTTTTTCTTGTTGTCCCAGCGTGAGCCTACACTAAAATCTTCGCCCTAAATTTGCAGCTATGCCCACTGGTACCACTCGCATCCGCCTCCGCCCCGCCAACAACTCCCGCGTCCCGTTCTGGGGCCAAATCGCCATTGGCCTGTTCTGGCTGGCCTACGTGCTGTTCGGCATCATCAGCGACAGCGGCGCGACGGACTACCACTTCCTGCACTGGGTGTTTCTGGTGTTCACGCTGGTGTATCTCGGCTACGTGCTGGTGAACAACGCCCCCATCTTCGGCACCCAGAGCTACCTCGAATTCACGCCCGGCTACATCGTGCATAAAAACGGCCTCTTCCGCCCCAAGCAGGTATTCGCCGCCGAAAACATCGCCGCCCTCGAACTCAAGCCCATGGTACTGCGCGTGCGCCAGAAAGACGGCGAAATCTACGCCCTCAACCTGCGCGAAGTGAAAGGCAAGCGCCGCAAACTAAGCTTCCGCGAGCAGGTGCGCGAGTTTGCCACCAAGCACAACCTGCCCCTGCAGGAAGTGAGCCCCACGGCCGCTTTCTAGAATTCTACTTCTCAGAAACCGAAAGAGGCTCCCGACGCGCACAGCATCGGGAGCCTCTTTTTTGTACTACCTGGGTCGCAGGTCTTACTTCTTGGCGAATTTCTTCCGCAGCTCGTCTACCTGGTCGCGGAATTTCTTGTCCGAATCCACCAAATCCGACACGGTTTGCACCGAGTGCATCACGGTGGTGTGGTCGCGGCCGCCGAAGTGGAAACCAATGGTTTTCAGCGTGTGTGCCGTGTGGTGCTTGGCGAAGTACATGGCCACCTGCCGGGCCGTCACCACTTCTTTTTTGCGGGTTTTGTCCTTCAGCAAATCCACCGAAATGTTGAAGTACGCGGCCACGGTCTTCTGAATGAAGTCGAGGTTGACCTCGGCCTCCACTTCCTCGATGATGTGGCGCAGGGCCTGTTTCACCATTTCCAGGTCGATGTCGCGGCGGCTCAGGCTGCTCTGCGCTACCAGCGAGGCGATGACGCCCTCCAATTCGCGCACGTTGGTGTGTACTGAGTTGGCGAGGTAGTCCACCACGTGGTCCGGCGGAATGTCGATGCCGTCCTGCTCCATCTTGTTGCGGATGATGGCCACCCGCGTCTCGAAATCCGGGCTTTGCACGTCGGCCGTCAGGCCCCATTTGAAACGGTTGAGCAACCGGTCTTCCAGACCCAGCAAGTCCTTGGGCGGCCGGTCGGAAGTCATCACAATCTGCTTGCCCGACTGGTGCAAGTGGTTGAAGATGTGAAAGAACATCTCCTGCGTCTTGCCCTTGTTGGCCAGAAACTGTACGTCATCCAGAATCAGCGCATCGACCTGCAAATAGAAATTCGCAAAGTCCTGCACCTGCGCGCGCTGCACGCTGTCGATGAACTGGTTAGTGAACTTCTCAGCCGATACGTAGAGCACGAACCGCTCGGGCGCGGTGGCCTTGATGTGGTTGCCGATGGCCTGCACCAGGTGCGTTTTGCCCAGGCCCACACCGCCGTACACCATCAGCGGGTTGAAGCTGGTGGTACCGGGCTTGTTGGCCACGGCGAGGCCGGCCGAACGGGCCAGGCGGTTGCAGTCGCCCTCGATGTAGTTGTCGAACGTGTAGGAGCCGTTGAGCTGCGACGGAACGAGGTTGCCATCGACGGGCTTGGCCTGCTCGAAGGGATTGCGGGCGGGGGCCAGCGTGTCGGCGGCACCGGCGCTGTTGGCGAAGTTGTTGCCGCGCGGGGTGGTGCGCACGGCCGCCGAGTTCACGTAGCGGGC
>NZ_BAAGZM010000579.1:0-2691 GCF_054778495.1 Hymenobacter agri | reverse complement strand
GTGGCCGCTGCGCAGCAGGCTTCGGAGGCAGCGGCGGCCTTGACGGTGCTGGAGGCAATGGAAGCCCGCGCCGCCGAAACTGCCGACGAGTCGTTCGGCGAGGGCGGCGACTGCGAGCCCGATGAGGTCTGCGACGACACTACGCCCGTGGGACATATTGATGAGGTGGCCGCGGGCGCGGCGAAAGTGTAGGGATGCGGACGCTTTCATTGCGAGTGTAGCCCAGTAATCCTTTCTTTCGAAGCTGGCTACTCAATGGCGTGATAAATCCTTTTAAAACAAAAAAGCCCCGACTGATATGACGTCGGGGCTTTTTCGTTTTAAAACTGAAGTAGATGTGATGATAATTTGTCACATCTGGGGCGCTTTCTGCATCGAGGGTACGGATTGCCGCGTTCCGCTGCGCTCCACTCGCAATGACAGGTGGCTATTCCATCTCGCCGGGCTGGTTTTGCACGTCGGGGACAGGCGGGTGCTCTACGTGGCCGCCATCGGGGTTCATTTCGTCGAAATAGTCCTCGAACAGCGCCTGCAGCATGCCGTCTTTCAGGCCGATGTCGGGCACAACCATTGTCGTGACGTTGGCCCACTGCATAGCTGAAAGGTAGATGTGGCCGGCGGGAATGATGACATCGGCGCGGTCGGGGTTGAGCATGGCCACGTTCACGCGCTCAGTCATGCTGAGGCCGGCGAGGCGGTTGAGCGTGGCTTCGATGGCGCGGCGGGTGATGTGCTTGTCGGGGTCGGCGGTGGTGAGGCTGTAGATTTTGTTGATGTTGCCGCCCGTGCCAATGGCGCGGGTGACGTGGTAGCGGCGGGCATTTTCACGTACCCAAGCTTCCATGCGGGCCCAGAGCTCGGCCTGCGCTTCGGTGCCGGCCTCGCCGCTTTCTTCCTGCTGCATGCGGCGAATAGAGCCGATTTCGAATGACTGCGCGGCCACCTTGCGGCGGTCGTGGTAGATGTTGAACTCGGTGCTGCCGCCGCCCACGTCGATGTGCAGGTAATGGCGTTTGTCTTCCAGCACGTGCTCAATAACGCGGTTGATGTAGAAGGCTTCGTCCTGGCCATCAATAACTTTTATTTCCATGCCCAGCTCGGCGCGAACGCGGGCGGCGATGGCCGCGCCGTTGGCGGCCGAGCGCATAGCCGAGGTAGCGCACACGAGGTAGTGGGCCACGTCGTGCACTTCCATCAGCAGGCGCAGCGAGTGCAGGAACTTGACGAATTTCTCCTCTTTGGCGGGCGAAATCTCGCCACTGGCAAAAACGTCTTCGCCCAAGCGCATCGGGAAACGCACGTACTCGACGCGCTTGAGGCGGTAGCGGCCTTCGTAATACAGCACGGCCGATATCTGACAACGAACGGCGTTGGACCCAATATCAATGGCGGCGAGCTTGCGAAGGGGGAAATTCATGCAGGAACGGGGAATAAATTCAGCCCAAAGGTAAGCTGATGAGTGGGGCTTTGGGAATGGCGGACTACGCGGACGCTAGATGAGCATGACGGGCTGGTTCAACACGGTGCTACGGCATGGCGCGACATTCTAGAGTAAGCTATCTACTCAAAACACTTCGCCCAGGTTCAGGCTGAGGCCGTGCGAGCCGTCGGCCCCGAAACCGTAGTCGACGGCGAGGTTGGTTTGGGAAACTTTGTTGAGGCGCAGGCGCAGGCCGGCCCCGGCGGCGGGCATCACGCGCTCGAATCGGCGGCTTTCCTGCTCGGTTACGCTCTGGGCGTTGGCGAAGACCACGCCGCCGAGCAGGTGGTTGCGGGTGATGCCGTAGCGGTATTCGACTTCGCCGTAGAGCAGGTCGTCGCCCCGGAAACGGCCTTGGATGTAGCCGCGACCGGTGTTGCTGTAGGTGTCCCAGCCGGTGCTGGGCAGGTCGAGGAAGGGCGGGTTGCCGGCGATGGTGACGGCGTTGTAGCTCCAGAAGGCCAGGATGTTGGCGGAGTGCGCCGAGGGGTGCAGGTAGGTGCGGGCATCGATAAGCAGCATCTCGGAGGCGGTGGTACTGCCGAGGGTTTTCAGGTTGGTGCGCAGCTGGGTGCTGAGGTAGCGGCCGCCCTGCGGGTTGATGGCGTTGGCGCGGGTGTCGTGCAGCAGGGCCAGCACCGGGCCCGACGATACCGACGTGCCCTCGACGCCGTAGCGGTAGCGCGAAATTCGGTTCACTTCGCGGAAGCTGTTGCGGCTCACGATGTCCCAATGGTAATCGAGTTGGTAGCCCAAGCCGGCGTACCAAGCGGGGGCCACGCGCCGCAGGGCACTCTCGTAGAGGCGCAGGTAGTCGTAGTTCATGCTCACCACGCGGTCGGTGGTGCTGGTGAACATGCCCAGGCCGTAAGTGCTTTGCGGGTAGCGCATCAGCCGCCAGTCGCCCACGAAGTACCAGCGGTTGTCGGGCAGCCAGAGGGAAGACGTGGCGGTGAGAATGAGCTGGTCGTTGGCGGTATAGGCGGCCCCGGCCAGCACGGTTGAGACATTGGCACCCGGCCGGGCGAAGGCCAGGCTGAACGCCAGCTGCGCGATGCCGCCGGTTTGCTGGGTGTAGCCGAGCGCGGGTATCAGCAGCAGTGCCTTCTGGCCGTGTTGCAGTGCAAGCGAATCGTGGGCGGGCAGGCGCGGGAAAAGCAGCCGGGCCACGTCCACCGCATCGGCCGAGGCGGGCAGGGACGGGGCATCCT
>NZ_BAAGZM010000578.1:0-2696 GCF_054778495.1 Hymenobacter agri | reverse complement strand
GCAAGCGGGCACGGGGCCGCCTGGGCAGCCTGCCCGACTGGCTGCTGCTGCTGCCGGGCTTCTACCTCTCGGGCGGGTTGAGTTTGGCCGTGGCTACGCTGGTGGTGCTCTACGCCCACGCTGGCTCGGTGCTGGCTCGCGCCAACCGCGAGCACGACTCCGACCAGCTCACCATCGGCGCGGTGCTGTTCGTGGCCGCTACCGCTGTGGCCTACTTCAAGCTCACCTGGGGCTTCATGGATAAGTCGCTGTTCTTCCTGATTGGCGGCGTGCTGCTGCTGGCCCTGAGCTGGTACCTGCGCCGCCGCAACGCCCAGGTGCTGGCTGCCGCCGTTCCGGCCGTTGCCCAGCAAGCCGGCGCGCCCGCCATTGCCGCAACTCCACCTGGCGACTCCGAAGCTCCGGAAGTAATTCAACATTCATAATTGTCGAATGACCGACCTGCTTTCCTGGTTCTCCAATCCGGCCCGGCGGCGGCCGCTGCTGCGGGCGCTGGTAGCCGCGCAGGTCTTGTACATTCTGGGCGTGGCCGGGGCGGGCTACGCCACCACGGTCCTGGGCAAGAAGGTGCAGCTGGCTACCACGCCCATCGACCCGCGCGACCTGCTCTACGGCGACTTTGTGCGCCTGCGCTACGCCATCAGCGAAAGCCCGCTGAGCCGCTGGCACGGTCCCGAAGCGCCCAAGCGCCGCCAGTCGGTGTTTGTGCTGCTGGCCACCGGCTCCGACAGCCTCAGCACCGCCGTGGGCGTGTACCCGCAGGCACCCACGCCCAGCCTGGGCCAAGCCGTGTTGCGCGGCTGGGTCACGGATGTGTACCCCACGTCGTTCAATCTGCGCTTCAACCTCGAGCGCTACTACGTGCCCGAAGGCAGCGGCCTGCGCCTCGAAAAAGCCGGCCGCCTGCACCCGCTGCGGGTGCGCGTGAGCATCGCGCCCTGGGGCCAGGCCCGTATTACCGAGGTCGAAGCCGAATCAGCGAAAAAATGAAAACGCCCTGCCGGATATTTCCAACAGGGCGCTTCGCTAAGGCTACCTAAGCAGCAACCGCAACTATTGAATTTTATACGTCACCGGCACGGTGAATGCCACGCTCACTTCGCGGCCATTCTGCTTGCCGGGAATGAAGCGGGGCAGCGTGTTGATGGCACGAATGGTTTCCTCATCGAGTCCTGAGCCCAAGCCCTTCACGATTTTTACGTCCGTTACTTCGCCTTTGGGATTCACCACGAAGCTCACAAAAACCTTGCCTTCTACCCCGTTGCGCAGGGCGATAGCCGGGTAGCGCACCGCTTTCTGAATGGCCGCCACGATGGCCAGCTGGCCGCCGCCGCCGGGCAGTTCGGGCATTTGCTCCACCGAGTAGTAGGGCTTGCTGGTAACGTCGGCTACTACGTTGTCGGTTTTACCCACGGGCAGGTCGTTGGGAATAGTAACCACGGCATTTGGGTCGCCGGCTTTCGTTTCCAGGCCCGACTGCGTCGTTTCCAGTTCTCGCTGGTCTGGCACTTTGTCGTCCGGTTTCACGGTTTCGTCCTTGGCCACCACCGGTACCACGTTTTTGATGGTCGGCAACTGCGGCGGGGACGTGGGCGGTTGCACGCGGGCGGGTGGCGGGGGCGTCACAATTGGTGGCACCACGCCACCTTCGTCTATTATCATCGGCTTTGCGACAATCGGCCGCGGCTTCACCACCGGCGCAGCCTTCGCCAGTAGCTGCGACACCAGCGGAAACACCAGAATCAGGGCCAGCATGGCGGTGGCGATAACCAGCGCGCGCGTCATGTGGCGCTGGTAGAGGGCCCGAAGCTCGTAGGCTCCGTAGTGGCGGTTGCGACCATCGAACACGATGTCGTCGAGGCTGGCCGTGGCCAGCTGGGCATTGGTCATCATGGGATTAGTTGTTTTGGAGGAGGTTCAAATCGTCCTGCGTGATTTTCACGAGGGCGTATTTCGGTTGCTTGGTGATGTTCATCTCGTCCAGAATATCCACCATGTCCTGGTACTTCGATTCGGCCGTGGGCTTGATGAGCACAACCAGCCCTGGCGTGCGGCGCTGCCGCTCCCGAATGGCCTGCCGGATGCCAGCGGCCCCGAATGTGGTAGTGTGCAGCTCGGGCTTGGCGGCCGTAGCGTTGGCGGCCGGGTTCAGGCCAGCGTAGTAATACACCCGGTGGCCGGCTCCCAGCACCACCGTCATCGCCTTGGAAGCGGCTACTTCGGTGGGGCCTTCAATCTTGGGCTTCACCGGCATGTTCAGCTCCATGGTGTAGGGCCGGGCGAAGGTGGTGGTGAGCATGAAGAAGGTGAGGAGCAGAAACGCCAGGTCCACCATTGGCGTCATGTCGATGCGCGTCGACATCTTCTTCGCTCGTCGTTTGCCGGGCTTGCTGCCGCCGGCGGCTTGCTGCTGAATTTCGGCCATGGGTTCAGTCCTGTAAAAGGTGAGAATTACCCGGCCAACGCTTCGCGTGATGCGCTTATTGTGAGCTTATTATGAAAATATATTTCGGTTTGGCAGCGCATACTAAATCGCCGGCATCCACGTTCTTTTCAGATGCCTTCAGAAGTGCCACACGCCGCCCGGCGTGATGCAGGCCGTGAGCGGCACGTCGGTGGCCAGCACGTCGGCCAGGTGCCCGGCTGGCGGCTCGTCCAGCACATTCAGCCCGATGAAGGCCGTGCCCGGCCGGCAG
>NZ_BAAGZM010000577.1:0-2706 GCF_054778495.1 Hymenobacter agri | reverse complement strand
GACACCCGCTTGCCGCCAATGCTCAGCACCTGGTCGCCGGGCTGCACGCCGGCCTGCTCGGCCGGGCCGCCGCTGAGCGGGGCCACCACCGTCATCGTATCCCGAAACAGGTTGAACTCGATGCCTACGCCATCGAAGTCGCTTTGCAGAAAGGCGTCGGTGCGGTCGCGGTCGCGGGCCGGAATGTAGACCGAATGCGGGTCGAGCCTTTCCAGCATCTGCATCACGGCGTAATCGGCCAGTCCTTCAGTGTCCACCGTATCCGCATAGTCGCGGTCAATGTAGCTGAGAATCTCCTTGAAGCGCAGGTAGCCGCGGGCCGTAGCATCGGGGTTTTCCGACGAAGGGCGGAACGGATTATTGGCCACCAGCACACCGCTGCCCATGGCCAGTAGCAGTAGTACCGTCTGCCGAAGCCATACCCACCGCCGGGGGGCAGCCGGCCGGCCAAGCTCCTGATTAGCAGGCGAGGAAAGGGCCATGAGGAATTAGTGTAGCGTTATCGACAAATAGAATAAAATTAGATAGACTTCAAAATTATAGAAATTTTCTTAGTTGAACCCAACTAACGGCAACGTTTGCGGTGTTTCTCTAATCAATACAATAGTTTACACGCAAAAGGCAAATAAAAGCCATAATTAACGGCATATTACAATCGTGGTGAAGCCGTAGCCTTACCCTTAACCATCTTTCGTTCTAGTACTTTATACAGAATTACTTAATGGCTATTCATCTACCCAAGCCGATTGGCCCGCTTGTCTTGCTGACTTGCCGCTTCTGGCGGCGGCCGGTAGCTACGGCGCGGGCGGCAGTTCGGATTGACTGCCTGCCAAGGGCCGTATCTTTGTACTTCGCCGGGCAAGGTGCCCGGCGGCTTGCCCCTCTCCCATCCCTATGCCCCGCATCCTCGCCATCGACTACGGGAACAAGCGCGTGGGCCTCGCCGTGACCGACCCGCTGGGCATGATTGCCTCGCCGCTCGACACCATTCACAGCAAAGACCTGCTGGCCTACGTGAAGGCCTACCACCAGCGCGAGCCGCTGCGGGCCGTGGTGGTGGGCATGCCGCGCACGCTACTCAACGAGCCCACCGACGTGACCAGCGCCGTGGTGGGCCTGCTGCACAACCTCGATAAGCTGCCGCCCCACGTATGCGCGCTGCACGTGGCCCTGAGCGTGGCCGCCGTGGTGCTGGCCTGGCTGCTGGTGCACCTGGTGTTCACGCTGCGCTACGCCCACGCTTACTATGACCGCGACGAGGAAACCGGCCACGACGTGGGCGGCCTCGTGTTTCCCGACGACCAGAACGACCAGGGCGAAACCAGGCCCCGCCTTAAGCCCAACTACATCGACTTCGCCTATTTCTCCTTCGTCATCGGCATGACGGCCCAGACCGCTGACATCGCCATCGCCAACCGCGAGCTGCGCGGCACGGCGTTGCTGCACGGCTGCGTGTCGTTTCTGTTCAATACGGTCATCGTCGCGCTCACCATCGGAACGGTGGGCGGGCTGCTGAACTAGCGGCGGGCGCTACGTAGCCGCCGCCGGGCAGGCCGGAAAGGCGTTCAAAAAATACGTACTAATACCGAGCGGTAACGCTACGAAATCAGCCCACGGCTTACGGCCAGTTTGATAAGCGCCGCCGTGTTCTTGGCCTGGGTTTTAGCGATGATGTTCTGCCGGTGCGTTTCGATGGTGCGCTTGCTGGTGAACAGCTTATCGGCAATTTCGCCATTGGTCATGCCCTCGGCAATCAGCTTCAGCACTTCCAGCTCGCGGGCCGTAAGGTCGGCTCCCGAGGCGCCGCCTTCTTCCACCGAAAGGCTGGCCGACTGGGCCACGGCCTTGTAGAGCATGTTGAGGCCGATTTCGGTGCACAGAAACGGGTTGTTGGCGGCTACCGTCCGAATAGCATGCGTAATCTCGCTGATGGCGGCGTTTTTCAGCACGTAGCCCAGCGCGCCGGCCTCGAGCATGCGGGCCACGTAGTTCTCGTGGTCGAGCATGGTCAGTACCAGCACGCGCACCTCGGGGAAGCGCTGCCGCAGCACGGGCATGGTCGAGAAGCCATCGAGCACGGGCATCTGCACGTCCATCAGCACCACGTCGGCCGGCGTCGTTTCCAGAATGGAGAGCACCTCGTCCCCGTTGCTGGCTTCGCCTACCACCTCCAGGTCTGCTTCGGCCGAAAGCAGTGCGCGAATGCCATCGCGCAGAATGGTGTGGTCGTCGGCGAGAATAATGCGGGTCATAACTGGGCACGGAGGGATAAGAGTGTCGAAACGGGTTCCAGCGCACAAGGTTGGCTCAAAAGCGCTGGCAGAAAAAATGGCTCCGTATTTGTACCAAGCATACCCGGCTGGCCCGGCGTTTTTTAAGGGATTTATACGGCTTTTGTTCGCTGCATAATAGTTGAGCTTGGGCATTCCGTAGCTTCGGGGTGCCAAAGTCCAAAACGTGACCCGGGCCACCGGTATTTTACTATCTTTTTAGCTTCTGCTATCCCTCTGCCTTTTATGATTCGACTACTTCTTACCGAAGGCGATGCTACTGCCCGGCAGGAATTAAGACTCGGGCTGGCTGCGGCAACTGGCATCGAGGTAGTGGCCGAAGCCGGCAGCAGTACCGAGCTGCTGGCGGCGCTGGCCACGGCCGCCCCCAGCATCCTGCTGCTCGACCTGGGCCTGCCCGGCGGCGACGGCCTCG
>NZ_BAAGZM010000576.1:0-2715 GCF_054778495.1 Hymenobacter agri | reverse complement strand
GGCTCCGCCCAGCACGGGCTGCACCGTTTGGCCGGCCGCGCCGGTGGTGCCGCGCAGCACCGCCAGCTCCTCCTCAGCCGTGGGGTAGCCAATGCGCACGTACAGCAGAAACCGGTCGAGCTGGGCCTCGGGTAGGGGGTAGGTGCCGCTTTGCTCGATGGGGTTTTGGGTGGCCAGCAGGAAGAAGGGCTTGGGCAGCGCGTGCTCCTGCCCGGCGTAGGTGACGTGCCCCTCCTGCATGGCTTCGAGCAGGGCCGCCTGCGTTTTGGGCGGCGTGCGGTTGATTTCGTCGGCCAGCACGAGGCTGGCGAAAATCGGTCCCGGCTTGAAGGTGAAGGCGCGGCGGCCGGTGCCGTGCTCTTCCTCCAGCACTTCGGTGCCGAGAATATCGGTGGGCATCAAGTCAGGCGTGAACTGGATGCGGCGGAACGGCAAATCCGTTGCCGCGGCCAGCGTGCGCACCAGCAGCGTTTTGGCCAGGCCGGGCACGCCCTCCAGCAGGGCGTGGCCGCCGGCCAGCAGCGCCACCAGCACTTCATCAAGCACGGTTTCCTGGCCCACAATCACCTTGGCAATTTCGGCCTTGAGAACGGGCAGCTTGGCGAGCAGCGTTTTTACTTCTTGTTCGGTCATGTATGGAGCGTACTGCCGCAATTAGGCGGAGTAGATGCGTCAGTGAAAAAATCTATCTCTGATAAAAAGAATCAAGCCAAACAACAAGCTAAATCCCCCACAAACCAGTCTGGTCAGGTTGTCTGGCAAGTAGAAATACACAGCTACTGCAAGCAAGAGACACGCTAGTGGAAAACGAAATGCTTTTAAGTGTGGGCGTTTCGTGATGTGGTAAGCCTGCAAGCTTTGTGAGTAGACAACAATGGGTAACCAAATTGCTGCAAACACCAGCGCTGACCGCCATGCTTGTTGTGCGTTTTCAACGTGCATATTTTGTTACGTCAACGCATACAGCAAAATATTCACCCCAAACTTGGTGTTGTCCTCGGCCAGGAAGCGCTTGTTGCGAAAGTCGTAGTCCCACTCGCAGCCGTAGTCTTTGTTGGAATACAGCACACCGATGCGACCCTTGATTTCGATGGCTTTCAGGTAGTCGTGCACGAGGTCGTCGCCCCAACCGTTCAGTTCGAAGCCGGTGTTGGGCGGGCCATCTTTGAAGGTGAAAAACTGGGAGTAGATGGGGTGGGTTTTGGGGATTTTCTTCAGCGCATTGGCCCCGAAGCACTGGCGCATCTGCTCCTCGAAGGAGCGGGCAAACAGGCCGTCGATGTCGTGGTTGCAGTCATCCACGAACACGAAGCCGCCGTTGCGCACGTACTGCGTAAAATTCTGTTTCTCAGCGCTCGAAAACTGTACCAGCCGGTGCCCGCTCAGGTAGCAGAAGGGGTAGTTGAACAGCTCGGGGCTATCGAGCGCCACCACTTTTTCCTTGGGGTCGACGGGCACTTTGGTGTACTGCACCAGCGAGTGCAGCAGGTTGGCGGGCATGCGCTCGTCCACCGCGTCCCAGTCGCCGGAGTGGTATTTCAGGCGCACGAAGGTGAAGGGAGCAGCGGGCATTAATCAGAAGTAGCGGTAGTGGCAGACAGGCACGGAGCTATAGTCGCAGAAAGCCACTGGAAAGTTGCGCCGCTTGAATGTAGCGCGGACTTTGTAGTCCGCGAGCGAGCGCAGCGAGCATCGGGCGTACGGTGTGGTGCCGCATGTTCGCTGCGCTCACTCGCGGACTACAAAGTCCGCGCTACAAGCTAAATGGCATCCGACAAGCTTGTGAACGTGAAGTCGCGGATTTTCAACGGTGGCACCAGGCAGCCGGCCAAGCGCTGGGGCCGGCCGATGGCTTCGAGGTTGTTGAGCATGATAATCGGGCTTTCGTTGAAGCGCAGGTTCTTGATGGGAAATTTGATGGCCCCGTTTTCGATGTAGAACGTGCCGTCGCGCGTCAGGCCGGTGTAGAGCAGCGTCTGCGGGTCGACGGGGCGGATGTACCAGAAGCGCGTGACCAGAATGCCCTTGGCGGTGCTCTTGATGAGCTCGGCCGTGCTCTGCGTGCCGCCCATCATGATGAAGCCACTGGGGAAAGCCGTGGGGGCCACCTTGTTTTTCTCGGCCCAGAAGCGCGAATACTGCAGGTCCTTCACCACGCCCTTCTCAATCCAGGTCTGGCGCCGGGTGGGCAGGCCCTCGCCGTCGAACGCACTGCCGGGGATTTCCGGGTTCATGGGGTCGGAGTAGATGGTAATGCGCTCATCGACCAGCTTTTCGCCCGTGCGGTTGCCGCCGCCCTTCTTGCTCAAAAAGCTACGGCCCTCGTCGGCCTCGCGCGCGCTCATGCTGAACACCAGCCCGCCGAGCAGCGACAAATCGCTGCCGTCCATCAGCGCCGCCGGCTCCAGAATCACGGTGTATTTACCGGGTTCGATGGCGCGGGCATTCACCGAGCCCAGGGCCTTATCGGCGGCGCGCTGGGTGAGGGCTTTGGCGTTGAGTTTGGCGGGGTCCGTCACGTCGGCCACGGCGAAGCCCGAACCGCGCCCGTCGGCAGTCCGCACCGTTACCGAAAAGTCGGTTTGGGTCGACTGCTGGTAGGCTTCGAGGCCCCTGGAGTTGCGCAGGGCCTGGAAGCGGGTGCCGCCATCCAGGAAGCCGGCGGCCGTCAGGTTCTTGCTGGCGCACAGCGTCAGGCTGTCGGCGGCGGCCTGA
>NZ_BAAGZM010000575.1:0-2716 GCF_054778495.1 Hymenobacter agri | reverse complement strand
GAGGGCGCGCACGCGCGGGTCTTCGGCGGCTTTCAGCAGCACGAGGCCGCCGCCGCGGCTGTGCCCGGCCAGGAAAAAGCGGCTCAAGTCCATCTCCGCAGCCGGCACGGGCGTAAGGCCGGGCGCAAACAACGCGTCGATAACTTGGCCGATGTCGTCGAGCTCGATGCTGAAATTGTTGCGCCCAAAGGCGTCTAAATCCTCTAAATCGCCGGTGCCGCCTACCACCAGTCCGTTGTGCGACAGGTTCAGCTTCACAAATACAAAGCCGCGCTCGGCAAAGAAGCTGGCCAGCAGCGGGAAGTGCCCCCAATCTTTGAAGCCTTTGAAGCCGTGCACGAACAGCAGCACCGGTTTGGCCCGGCCATCGGCGCGGTAAGTGGCATCGGCTTCGAAGGGCCGGCCGTGGGCGGGGCCGGTGAGCAGAAAAGACTGGCGAGTGAGCATGAAGCTAGCGGTGACGCAGTTATGAGGCAACGAAGAAACGGGGCAGTTGGTAACGATGTAATGAAGAGATAAAAAACGACTTTGTTTACACGTCCCGGCACTTCATCACGCCATCCCTTCATCGCATAGAAGTTGTGGCGTATCATTGCCGCCGCAATGCCCAACCCCGCCACCATCTCCCTCGACCAGATTCAGGCCCCCATCGCGGCCGAAATGACCGAGTTTGAGTCCAAATTCCGCCAGTCGATGCGCACCAAGGTGCTGCTGCTCGATAAGATTATGGGCTACATCGTGAAGCGCAAGGGCAAGCAGATTCGGCCGATGTTCGTGTTTCTCACGGCCCGCGCCGCCCGCCCCGAGCCCAACACCGGCGACCCGCTGCCCGATGCCTCGTTCCGCGGCGCGGCCCTCATCGAGCTGCTACACACGGCCACGCTGGTGCACGACGACGTGGTGGACGAAAGCAATTACCGCCGCGGCTTCTTCTCCATCAACGCGCTGTGGAAGAACAAGATTGCCGTGCTTGTGGGCGATTACCTGCTCTCGCGCGGCTTGCTGCTCTCGCTCGAAAACGACGATTTCGACCTGCTCAAAATTGTGAGCAACGCCGTGCGCGAGCTCAGCGAAGGCGAGCTGTTGCAGATTGAAAAAGCCCGCAAGCTCGACATCACGGAGGACGTGTATTTCGACATCATTCGGCAGAAAACGGCCTCGCTCATTGCCTCGTGCACGGCGGTGGGCGCGGCCTCCGTCGGGGCCGATAAGGAGACGATTGAGCGCGCCCGCCTCTTCGGCGAGAAAGTGGGCATCGCCTTCCAGATTAAGGACGACCTGTTCGACTACGGCACGGCCGAAATCGGCAAGCCGGTGGGCATCGACATCAAAGAAAAAAAGATGACGCTGCCGCTGATTTACGCCCTGCAACAGGCCAGCTGGCTCGAAAAGCGCCAGGTTATCTTCAACGTGAAAAACAATGCCGGCCACCGCGACCGGGTGCAGCAAGTCATCGACTTTGTGAAAAAATCGGGCGGCCTCGACTACGCGATTCAGACCATGAAGCGCTACCGCGACGAAGCCCTGGCCATTCTGCACACCTTCCCGGAGTCGCCGGCCCGCCTGTCGCTGGAGCAGCTAATTAACTACACGATTGAGCGGGAGAAGTAGAACGTCCCCGCCTGTCATTGCGAGCGAAGCGCGGCACCCGAAGGTCAGCGTATCTAATCCTTTCTCTCGATGCGGAAAGCCAGATAAAGTGACCAAGTTTTTTAAGCGAAAAGCCCCGACACTACACAGCGTCGGGGCTTTGCACATCTTGGGTGTTGGTCGCTGCGAGAGGAAGGATTAGCTACGCTGACCTTCGGGTGCCGCGCTTCGCTCGCAACGACAGGCATTCTTACTTCGGCTCGGCTACCTGGTAGCTCACGCTGCCTGGCTTCACTTCGCTTACTTTGAACGTGACGCCGTCGAAGGTGCTGTCTACTTCGAGGGTGTGGGTCATCTCACAGCCGGGGCACTTCACTTCCTCGATTTCGTGGTTGGCGGCGTGCTCCGAAGAGTCGGCCTGGTCGTTGGGGGCGGGCACGCCGAGCAGGTCGGTGAAGACTTCGGTGTGGCACTTATTGCACTCGAATTTGAGGCCGACGGCGCGGCCTTGCAGGTCGGCGAGGGGAGCGGGGGCGTTGGCTTGTTGCTGAATCCACATAAGGTGCGGGGATTTGGGAGGTGAAAGAACAGGGTGGGGGCGAGGCCCTTGCCTGGCTGTACGCGGGCGGCCCGAAAAAGATAGGGTGGGCCCGGTGCGGCGTTATTTTTGGGGAGCCACATCACATTGTGGCCCCGCGCCATGGCCGAGCTGCTGCCTTCCGAAACTGTTGCGCCGGCCGGGCTCGTGCGGCTGCCGCGCGTGCCGCGCTGGCGCTCGCTGCTGCGCTCGTTTGCCCTGGCTAAGAACCCGCTGCCAGTGCTCAGCCAGGTGCTGGCCCGCTACGGCGACACCGTGGAGCTGTTCATTGGCGGGGTCGAGAAAAGCATTCTCACCCGCGACCCGGGCCTGATTCAGCACGTGCTGCAGAAAAACCACCGCAACTACGCCAAGTCGAAGTTCAGCCAGAGCTTTGCCCGCTACATCGGCCACGGCCTGCTCACCAACGAGGGGCCCGACTGGCTGCGGCAGCGCCGGCTTATTCAGCCTGGCTTCCATCGGCAGCGCGTGGCGGCCCTCACCGGGCTGATGCAGGAAATCGCGGCCGACAGCCTGGCCCCGCTGGCC
>NZ_BAAGZM010000574.1:0-2721 GCF_054778495.1 Hymenobacter agri | reverse complement strand
CGTGCGCAGCACGGCCAGCAGGCCGTCGGAACCTTCGCGGTAAGCCACCTTCTCGAACACCGGGCGGCTGACTTCCAGCCACTCGGGCGCGTCTTTCTTACCCAAAAACAGGCTGCGCAGTTCGGCCGCACCGCTTTCGCCGGCCAACTCGGGGCAGGTGTAGACGGTGGCCACCGGCACGCCGGCCTCGACGGCCACCGTGAGCTCGCGCAGGCCCTCGACTAGGGTGAGGCCCAAGGCGCGGCGCTCGGCCGATTTCTGCTGCAGCTTGAGGAGCTGCTTGATGCGCGGGTTCTGGGGGCTGGTGAGGCGGTCGAGGGGGGCAAAAGGCATGGGGCAAAGATACCGGCCCGGCGGCCGGGGCCAACCTTGCCGCCACCGGGGGCGTAGGCCGGGCCAGAACTTTCGCTACCGATGAACATTAAATCGAACACCAAAATTGTTGTCGGCTTCGCGCTGGCCGTGGGCGTGCTGCTGCTCACGGCCTCGGCTTCGTTCTGGAGCATTCGGGGGCTGAGCGTGCAAACCGACCGCGTGGAGCACTCCTACCAGGTGATGCAGGAAATAGAAACCATTACGTCGGTGCTCAAGGATGCCCAAGCTGGCACCCGCGGCTACCTGCTCACGGGCGATACCGCCTACCTGCGGCCCTACAGCATGGCGTCGGGCCAGCTGCCGGCGGCCCTGGAACGCGTGATGACCCTCACCGTGGAAAACCCCGTGCAGCGCACCCGGCTCGACTCGCTGCGCGGGCTGGTGGAGCAGGAATTCCGCATCCTGCGTCCGCTCACCGAGATAACGCGCACCCGCAGCCACGCCGAGATGCAGACCCTGCTCGACACCGACCGCCAGACCTTGCGGCAGGTGCGGCAGCTCTACGCCCGCATCAGGCGCGACGAGCTAGGCCTGCTGGCCGAGCGCAGCGCCCTGCAGGCCGTGTTCGAAAAATCCACGCCCATTGTGGTGCTGATATCGGCGGTGCTGGCGGTGCTCATCGTGGTGTGGCTGGTGATGAAGATTGTGCGGGAGCTCGACGATAACCGCCGCCTGCAGGCCGAGCTGGCCGCCGTGAATGCCGAGGTGGCCCAGCGTATTGCCCAGATTCGGGCTCTGGCCGAGCAGGTGGTGCAGGGCGACTACACCGTGCAGATGCCTGAGACTACGGCCGACAACCTGGGCGGGCTGGCCGTTTCGCTCAACCGCATGACGCAGACGCTCGACGCCAGCTTCAGCGCCCTCGAAAAGCGCAACCGCGAGCTCGACCAGTTTGCCTACGTGGCCTCGCACGATTTGAAAGCGCCCTTGCGGGGCGTGACCACCATCGTGAAGTGGATTGAGGACGAGCTGGCCGCCGAGCTCTCGCCCCAGCTGCGCACCTACCTCGACCAGATGAAGGGCCGCCTGGCCCGCCTCGAAGACCTGATAAACGGCCTGCTGGCCTACGCCCGTGTGGGCCGCACCACCCAGACCCGCGAGACTGTAGACGTGCGCCAGCTCCTCAGCGAAGTGGCCGAGCTGGTGGTTCCGCCCGACTTCACCCTCACGCTGGCCCCCGACCTGCCCACCCTGCCCGCCACCGACCGCCTCAGCCTGCAGCAGGTGTTCACCAATCTGCTCTCGAACGCCGTGAAGTACCACCACCGCGGCGCCGGCCACTTGGCCGTCAGCAGCCGCGACCTGGGCGACTTCTACGAATTCCGGGTGCAGGACGACGGGCCGGGCATCGCGCCCGAGTACCACCAGAAGATTTTCCTGCTGTTCCAGACGCTGCGCGACCGCCACACGGCCGAAAGCACCGGCATCGGCCTGAGCATCGTGCAAAAAATCATCAGCGAGCAGCAGGGCATCATTCGGGTCGAATCGGCCGTGGGCCAGGGGGCCGCGTTTATCTTTACTTGGCCGAAGTAAGCTGATGTCATCATTTAGGCTCCTGTCATCCTGAGCATTCTGCTTTAATCGCAGAATGCTCAGGATGACAGGGCTCGCTTAATACTAACCATACCTACCCATGCGCTCCGTTTTATTAGTTGAAGACGATGTATTTGACACGATGACGGCGGAGAAATCCTTCGCCAAGTTCAGTGTGCCGCACAAGCTGCACACGGCTTTCAACGGCGAAGAAGCCCTCGATTTGCTGCTGGGCCGCAACGGCACCGAGCCCCTGCGCCCGCTGCCAGAAGTCATTCTGCTCGATTTAAATATGCCGCGCATGAACGGCATCGAGTTCCTGACTGAGCTGCGCAACAACGCCGACCTGCACCACATTCCGGTGTTCATCACCACCACCTCGGCGATGGATGTGGACCGCGCCGACGCCGAGCGCCTGGGCGTGAGCGGCTACATCCTCAAGCCCCTGGATTTTGAAACCGGTGGCGACCTGGCCGACAGCCTCAGCCTGCTGGAGCAGTTGCTGAAGTAGCCGCCAGCTGGGCGGGGATTCACCGATTATTCACGGGCATTGCACGGAATTTGCGGACGATGTTGCACGTTTGGCGATTGGGCGCACGGTAAGCGGGCTTCGCTCGCAGTATAGTACCTTGCCGGGGCCTTTCACTGCTTTTCCTGCCGTTCTTCTCACCCATGAAAATTCCCTTTGCGCTTTCGGCGCTTTCCCTGCTGTTTCTGAGTGTGGCTACTGCGCAGGCTCAGCCCGATGGCCCCCGCCAGCTGGGTGGTGCGCCCAGTGTGCCCGTTGCGCCGCGCCCGCGGGCCGTGCCGGCG
>NZ_BAAGZM010000573.1:0-2735 GCF_054778495.1 Hymenobacter agri | reverse complement strand
GCCCTTATAGGCCCGCACGCCCGTGTCTTCGAGCGACTGCGCCACGGCCAGAAACGTGGCCGCGCTGGTAAACACCGTGGCAAACGGCCCGCCGCTGCTGCCCCGCCCGCCCGTGAAATCGAACTGCGAAGCAGCGGGCATGGCAATGGGCGTCGCGCCCAGCGCCGTCAGGGTATCGCGCAGGAACTGCACGTGGTTGATTTCATCGGCCTTGATGCGGAGCAGCGAAGCCAGGTTGTTGGCGCTAAAACCGCTGCGCAGAGTGGTTTGCGCCGGGGTAAGCGGGTCGGCCACGCGCGTGTCGAGGGCCACGTTGCCGAGGCCGGCATTGTAGAAGTAGGCTTCGAGGTACTCCAGCTTCAGGGCGAAGTTGAGCACGTCGGCAACGCCGGGGGCGGCGCTGGTTTGGGCGTAGGCTTTGTTAAGCACGGCGCCGAGGGCCAGCGGCACGGCGGCGGCCGTCAGCTTCTGGCCCAGGCCGCTCATGTGCCGGAAGATGCGCCGGCGCGAGTCGAGGCGGTCGTACACCTCGGGGTCAATTTTTTCAATCTCGGAGATAAGCTGGAAGATATTCATGGCAAAGGCGAAGGAAATGAGAAGGTAAGAAGGCCGCCCGGCGGTCTATTTCAGGCCGGACACGTCCAGCTTCGAGTTGTCCTTCAGGTAGTTGTTTACCATGCTCACGACATCGGCCGGCTCGCGGGAGATTTCCAGCGCCGTGGTGTTGATGCGCGCCACGTCGGCCGCAATGAAATTGCCTTCCGTGAATAAGTCGCGGACCAGCGCCGCGTGCCGGGCTTCCACCGACACGATTTTTCCCGCCAGCAGCAGGTACGTTGGGTCGGTGAGGTATTTGGCCGCGCCGTTGTAAGCCGCCACGCCCAGGTCTTCAAACACGCGGGCAGTGTTGAGCACGCTGGCGCGGGTGGTGAAATCGACGTAGCCGGCGTTGGTGGTGAAGTCGACTTCGAGGGCCGGAATAATGCTGCCGGGTGCCGCCGCCGTAATGGCCGCCTTGAGGAAGTCGCGGTGAATGACTTCGTGGTAATACAGGTCATCGAGGGCCAGGCGCTCGGCGCTGGTGGCGGCCAGACTGGTGTAGTAGCTGCCGCTACGCACAGCGGCGTAGAAGGCGGCTTCGAGCTGCTCCAGGGCGTAGGCGTAGTTCAGCACGCCCACGTCGCCCGAGCCCACGTTGATGGGCGCGGTGGTGGGCTTGTTGTCGTCCTTCGAGCAGCCGGTCAGCACCAGAGCGGTGGCCCCGGCGGTAGCGCCCGCGAACCGGAGAAAAGAACGCCGCTGCATGGGCGTGCGAAGCAGTTGGCCGGGTTCGGTGCCGGTAATGTGTACAGATTGAGCCATTGAGAAAGCGGGTGGGAAATGGAAAAAAGGGAAGCGGTGTTGCCAGACGGGCCGCTAGGGCGTCACGGTAATCATCACCTCGCGCACCAACTCTTTCTGGCTGTTGATGTCGCCGCTGGTGCCGTAGAACACGGCTTTGTAGGTGCCGGGCGTGTTGTATTTGTAGGAATACGTAGCGGGCAGCGGGTCAATCAGGCCCTGGGCTTTCACCTTGATGCCGCCCGCCGCGTCGGAGTTCACTTTGGTGAAGTCGAAGCCCTTCGAGATGGCCCAGTCGTCGTCGGCCGGGGCGGTGGTGGCGGGCGCGGTGTGCGTGAGGGTACCGCCGCTCACCCAGGTGTTGGGCAGGCCCTTGAAGTTGAAGATGGAGAAGCCGCTGTCGGTATTGGTGTTGGCGTTGGTGTACACCGCGCCGCTGGGGTAGCGCGTGCGCACCTGGAAGGTGCCGATTGTCCAGGCGCGCTGAATGTTGGTGGCCAGCGGGGCCACGCTCACGTAGCGGAAGGCCACGTAGGTAAGCTTGCCAGCCACCTTGAAATCGTTCAGGCTCACCACGCCTGACGACAGGTTACTGGCCGTGGCGCTGAGGGTGAAGCGGCTGGTGATGTCCGTCCAGGTGGCTTTGCGCACGCTGGTCGAATCATACCCCCCGCCGGTGGTGGTCTTACCGTCGAAATCGGTCGATACCAGCACGCGCAGGTTCTGGGTGCCCACCACGGTGGGGGCCGGCACCGGCGTGGGCGTGGGCACGGTGGCGGCGGCCACCGTGCTCAGAAACTGCATCTCGGGCACGCCGTCGGGCTGGCTGTAGTTGTTGCGCAGGTCGAAGTTGCGGCCCGCCTCACCCGAGTAGAATAGCAGGGCATCGACTTTGCCGCTGAGGCTGAAGTTGACGGTGGTGCCCGCTTTCACGGTGGTTTGGTCGGCCGACACGGTAAAATCGGGGGCCGGGTTGCTGTATTTCTCGCAGCCCGCCAGCAGGGGGCCGGCCAGCAGGAGCGCGGCAAGGAGCTTTTTCATATGGAGCAGTGCGGAGGGGGGGAATTAGTAGCCGGGGTTCTGCTTGGCCAGCTTGTTGTTGATGATTTCGACAATCGGAATCGGCAGCAGAATATCGTTGGCGTCCACGTTGGGCAGGTAGAAGGAGTAGAAGGCTGCGTCAATCGGGGTAGGGATGATGCGCTGCAAGCCGTTGGGCAGGCGGTCGGTGCTGCCGTTGAGGGCGGTGTTCGCGGTTTCAATCACGCGGGGCACCAGAATGCCCCAGCGCTTCAAATCCTGGCGGCGCAGGGCCTCGAAGGCCAGCTCGCGCATGCGCTCGTCGCGGATGGCTTGGCGCAGCCCGGCCTGCGAGAGGCCGGTCAGGTTCACGG
>NZ_BAAGZM010000572.1:0-2753 GCF_054778495.1 Hymenobacter agri | reverse complement strand
CCGCCAGCACCCCCGGCCGCGCCCAATCGATAATCGGGGCCAGCGCGGGCCCGAAACCCATCACGCCGCTCCAGCGGTAGTCGATGCGGGGCTGCCGGCCGGGCACAATCACCTCGCGCAGCAGGTTTTCGAGGTATTGCTGCACGGCAGGAGTAAGGCCTGGCTCCGTGGTCTCTTCCGCCGCAAAATCTAGGTTGCGGCCCCCGCCCAGCAAAATTCGGTGGTCGGGCAGCTGCCGGAAATAGGCGTAGCCGTGGTCGTAGTGAAATGTGCCGGGCAGCCGCACGTCGGGCAGCGGCTCGGTCACGAGTACCTGCCCGCGGCCGGGCACTACGGCTAGTTCCGGCAGCAGCTCGGTGGCAAAGGCGTTGGTGGCCAGCAATACCTGTCCGGCGGCCACCGTGGCGCCGTTGGTCAAGCGCAATTGATGGCCGCTCGCGTCCGCTTCAATGGCGGTTACATCGCAATTAGTAAGCACTGGCACATCAGCGGCCCAGGCGTGGGCCAGCAGAGCGCGCATCATGCGGCCAGTGTCGAGGCTGCCTTCGTGCTCATTTTTCAGCAGCGTGCCCACGCCGCCAAAACCGAAGCGGCTGGCTTCATCGCTGGCATCGCGGAAGGTGCGGGCGTGGCCTACCACCGGAGCCAGCAACTCGTTGAAATAATCAATTTTGTCGCGGCATTCGGCTGCCAGCGCCGCTTCTTCGTGCCGTAAAAGCTCATAGCCGCCCACCGGCTGGTAGTCGAGCGCGGCATCGCCCAGCAGCTCGCGCAGGCGGGCCAGCCCGGCCCAGCGCGCGGCCACCACGGCCTGCAGGTCGCCCCGCTTTTCCTGCTCTATAAGTTCCGAAATCGACCCAAAGCAGGCGAAACCGGCGTTTTTGGTGCTAGCTCCACTGGGTAGCGCCCCGCGCTCCAGCACCACCACGCGCCAGCCGGGCCGCAGCTGCTTTAGGTACAAAGCCGCCGTCAGCCCCACCAGCCCCGCGCCGATGATGGCTACGTCGGCCGGGCCAAAAAAGGACTGGTGCTCCCAGTACGATAGCGCGAGGTTTCGCAAGGTTAAAAGAGGTTTCGCGAGGGTGGAGAAGGTTTCGCCAAAAGAAATGTCCAGCTGAAATCAGCGAAACGACAAACCTAGCGAAACCTCTCTTAACCTTGCGAAGCCTTACGCTTAGAAGGCCAGAATCACCTCCGCAATAATATCGCAGGCCGCGTGCAGTTGCTCTTCGGTAATGACCAGCGGCGGGGCGAAGCGGATGATGTCGCCGTGCGTGGGCTTGGCCAGCACGCCGCGCTCCATCAGCGTCACGCACACGTCCCAGGCGGTGCGGCCGTCGGCGGCGGGCACAATCACCACCGCATTCAGCAGGCCTTTGCCGCGCACCAGGTCCACCACTTCGGGGCGCTGGGTCTGCACCTGGCGCATGCGCTCGCGGAAGATTTCGCCCAGCCGGGCGGCGTTTTCGGCCAGCTTTTCGTCGATGAGCACGTCGAGCGCGGCGCGCATCACGGCGCAGGCCAGCGGGTTGCCGCCAAACGTGGAGCCGTGCTGCCCGGGCTGAATCGTGAGCATGATTTCATCGTCGGCCAGCACCGCCGACACCGGCAGCACGCCCCCGCTCAGGGCCTTGCCCAGAATGAGAATGTCGCCGCGCGTGGCCTCGTGGTCGCAGGCCAGCAGCTTGCCGGTGCGGCCCAGTCCGGTCTGAATCTCGTCGGTAATGAACAGCACGTTATGGGCCTTGCAAGCCGCCGCAGCCTGCGCCAAGTAGCCCACGGCCGGCACCATCACGCCCGCTTCACCCTGAATGGGCTCGACCAGGAAGCCGCACACGTGCGGGTCGCGCAGGGCTTCTTCCAGCGCCTCAATGTCGTTGTAGGGCACTACCCGGTAGCCGGGCATGTAGGGGCCGAAACCGCCCGTGCTGTCGCCGTCGGTGCTGAAGGAGATGATGCCCGTGGTGCGGCCGTGGAAGTTGTGCTCGGCCACCACAATCTGGGCCATGTTCGGGGCAATGCCTTTTTCCTGGTAGCCCCATTTGCGGGCCAGCTTCAGGGCGGTTTCCACGGCCTCTGCGCCCGAGTTCATCAGCAGCGCTTTGTCGTAGCCAAACAGCTCGCAGAGCTGCTTTTCGGCCGCGCCCAGCTGGTCGTTGAAAAACGCCCGCGAAGTGAGTGTGAGCTGCTGGGCCTGCTTCGTCAGCGCCTCGATGATGCGCGGATGGCAGTGGCCCTGGTTCACGGCCGAGTAGGCCGAGAGGAAGTCGAAATACTGCTTGCCGTCCACATCCCACAGGTGCACGCCTTCGCCGCGGTTCAGCACCACAGGCAGCGGGTGGTAGTTGTGGGCGCCGTACTGGTCTTCGAGCTGCATCAGCTCGGCGGCGCGGGCAGAAGTGGCGGTGGGGGAGGCGGTGGCGGACATAGAGTTCGGGCGGGAATTTGGTGAGGCCCGAAATTACGGTTTTTCGCCCCGTCCGGCCGTCATTCCGTTGGCACAGTCATCTGAATAAGCCCGGCAATGGCCTTCATCGGCTTCCTTTCACGTCGGAATAACAATTTCTACCGCAGCCGCAGACCTTCCAGCTGATGAGCCGTTTCGGTGTAGCGGCCCACGTAGTTGCCTTCTTCGCGGCCGCTGGCCCGCAGCAGCGTCCAGTCCACTACGGCCGTTTCGGGGAAACTCACCGGCAGGGGCTCGGCGGGTGTGGCTGCGCCGGCCTCGGGCAGCAGCAGGGCCTGCACCGTGT
>NZ_BAAGZM010000571.1:0-2754 GCF_054778495.1 Hymenobacter agri | reverse complement strand
GGTGCGGTGCGCACTGGGGCTGCCGTGCGCCGCATCCTCACCGAGCCGGCCGGCAAGCAGAAAGCCCGCGCCGTGGGCGTGGAGCTGGCCTCGGGCGAGATTATTCGGGCCGGGCGCATTATCTCGAACGCCGACCCGGCCAAAACCTACGCGCTGGTGGGGCACGAGCATATCAGCCCCAAGCTGCAGGCCAAGCTGGCCGGCACCCGCTATTCGGTAACGTCGCTGATGCTGTTTCTGGTGGTGGACATGGATGTGCGGGCGGCGGGGCTTGATTCGGGCAACATCTGGATGCTGCGCCATCCGGACTTGGACAAGCTGTTTGGCGAGATGAGTGCGGCCGATGTTCTGGCCGATGAGGAGTTTCCGGCGCTGTTCATCAGCTGCACGACGCTGAAAGACCCGGCCAGCTTCGACGGCCGCTACCACTGCCTCGAAGTCGTGACGTTTCTTGACTTTAAGGCGTTTGAGGAGTTCGACCAGAGTGGCGACTACCGTACCGGCGCCTACGCGCAGTTCAAGGAGCGCATTGCCGAAAAGTTGCTCCGCAGCGTGGAAAAGGCCGTGCCGGGCGTCTGCGGGCACATTGTGCGGCAGGAGCTGGGCACGCCGCTCACCAACGAATTCTACGTGAACAGCACCCGCGGCAACGTGTACGGCACCGAGAAGAGCTTTCGGCAAACGGGCCCCTTTGCGTTCCGGAACCAGTCGGAAATCGAAGGCCTGTACCTGTGCGGGGCCAGCGTGCTCTCGCACGGCGTGGCTGGCGCCACCTACTCGGGCGTGCAAACGGCGGCCCGCATCCTGGGCACCAGCATGGATGCGCAGCTAGTGCCCCAGCCCGGACAGGCCGTGCGCGTGTACGAGGCCGAAGACCCCGCTACCTGGCCCGAATGGGTGCATCAGAAGCGCCGCGACCGCGCCCGGCGGCGGGCGGCGGTAGTTGAGGGTGCCGCGCCGTTCAACGACGCGCATGTGAAACCCTGACGACTTCGTTCAACGACCAGACGCAATTATGCGTCTCTACGGCAGAATTGCGGAAAGCCGGCGCTTGCCAGGCCCGGGTGCCGCGTGCTATCTTTGACGATACTATCCTGACGCTATTTTAATGCAGGCAGGCCGTTGGTGTACCTGGCGTTGCCGCCGCAAAAAACCGGAAATATGACCACAGAACACGTTGACGTATTAGTGATTGGTGCGGGCCCGTCGGGCTCGGTGGCGGCTTCGATGGTGAAGCAGGCGGGCTATTCGGTGAAGATGGTGGAGAAGCTGCGCTTTCCGCGCTTCGTGATTGGCGAGAGCCTGCTGCCGCGCTGCATGGAAGCCCTCGACGCAGCCGGTTTTCTGCCGGCGCTGCGGGCGCAGGGGTTTCAGGAGAAGTTCGGGGCCAAGTTCGTGAAAGGCGACCAGGTGGCTGATTTCGACTTTTCGAACAAGTTTACCGAGGGCTGGAGCCAGACCTGGCAGGTACCGCGCGCCAATTTCGACCAGGTGCTGGCCGACGAGGTGCAGCGCATGGGCATTCCGCTGGAGTTTGAAACCGAAGTCACGGCCATTCAATTCGACGGCACCGCCTCGACCACCCGCGTAACCGGCCCCGACGGCGCGGAGAAAGAAATCAAAGCGCGCTTCATCATTGATGCCAGCGGCTACGGGCGCGTAATTCCGCGCCTGTTCAACCTCGACAAGCCGTCGAACCTGCCGGGGCGCAAAACGATGTTCGCGCACTGCGAAGACCCCAACCGCTTTCTGTTCGACGAGCCCAACCGCATTACCGTCATCGCCCACCGGCCCGACGTGTGGGTGTGGGTTATTCCGTTTTCGACCGGCAAAACCTCGGTGGGCTTCGTGGCCAACCCGTCGTTTTTCGAGGAATTCGAGGGCACGCCCGAGCAGAAGCTGCGTGCCATCATTCAATCGAACGACTACACCAACAAGCGCTTCGGCGACAGCGCCTTCGTGTTCGAGCCGCGCACGCTGGAAGGCTGGTCTGTGACGACTAACCAGTTTTTTGGCGAGGGCTTCGTGCTCACCGGCAACGTGACCGAGTTTCTGGACCCCATTTTTTCGTCGGGCGTGACGCTGGCCACTGTGTCGGGCCACCGGGCGGCGACGCTGGCGTGCCGGCAGCTGGCCGGCGAGGCCGTCGACTGGCAGCGCGAGTACCTGGAGCCCACCATGCAGGGCGTCAACACGTTCCGCTCGTACGTGATGGGCTGGTACGACGGCTCGCTGCAGGACATCATCTTCGCCCCGAACCCCGACCCGGAAATCAAACGGCAGATTTGTTCGGTACTGGCCGGCTACGTGTGGGACCTTGATAACCCCTTCGTGCGCCAGCACAGCCGCGTGCTCAAGCCGCTGGCCAACATCATCCGAATGGAGATGGCCGCCGCTGGTCAATAAACCGGATGGGCTTGCGCGAGTCGGCCGGGTGTTGGCGGGCCAATACCTGGGCTAGCGGCTGCACTTGCAGCGGCGGTAGCACGCGTAACGCGGCCCGCAACGCCGCCCGCAAGCGGGCAAGTACGTTGGTTTCATTGATGCCTTCGGCCAATGCCAGATTTATTTCCAGCTCGTCGGTATCCAACTCCGAGGTGCTGGCTTTAAGCACGTAGGCGGCTACTTCTGGCGCAGCATTCAGTACGTTGAAAATGGCCTGCGGGTAGAGGCTGGTGCCCTTGTATTTGAGCAGGTGCTGCCGTCGGCCCAGCACGGGGCCGAGGCGCCGGGTGGTGCGGCCGCAGGCGCAGG
>NZ_BAAGZM010000570.1:0-2754 GCF_054778495.1 Hymenobacter agri | reverse complement strand
AACACCATGGGCTCGTTCAGCACGCACCACTGCGGCACGCGGTCGCCGAGGCGGCGGGCCATGAGCTGGGCGTAGTCGGCAAACCAGTGCACGATGTCGCGGTTGGTCCAGCCGCCGCGAGCCTGCAACGCACTCGGCAAATCCCAGTGGTAGAGCGTGAGCATGGGGCGCAGGTCGCGCTCCAGGCAGGCATCTACCAGCCGGTCGTAGAAGTCGAGCCCGCGGCGGTTCACGGCCCCGGTGCCTTCGGGCAGCACGCGCGCCCAGGCGGCCGAAAACCGGAAATCCGACAGCCCCAGACCGGCGGCCAGGTCGAGGTCGGTTTCGTAGCGGCCGTAGAAATCGGCGGCCACGCGCCCGTGCTCGTTGCGCCGGATAACGCCCTTGCGCCGCGTAAAGTCATCCCAGATGCTGGGCCCCTTGCCCTGCTGCTGCCACGCACCCTCCGTTTGGTAAGCGGCGGCTGAGGCTCCCCACTGAAAATCAGGCCCAAAGTCGGCCCGGGAAAACGGCAGCGGCGTGGAAGCGGGGTAGAAAGCAGCCGGTAGCGGCTCGGCGTAGCTGGGAGGTAATTTTATCATGCGCGGGGCGCGGAAGGAGCGTTTAATTATTAGGGACAGGTAATTAAGCACGTCAAGCGCATACGGCGAACGTCATGCTGAGCGCAGCCGAAGCATGACGTTCTTATTGGAATCACCGTTCCATTTCTGACTGACGCCGCACGGCAGCTGCTCTCGCAGCAGGGTATCGAGCACGGCGGCCGTGTGGTCGGGATAGTTTACGGGGATGGTTTCGTCGCGGTGCAGCCACTGGTCCACCTTATCCAGGTTTTTGTCTTTGAAGTTTTTGATGACGGGCACGCCCATTTTAGCCAGGGCCGCGGCGTTGCACTGCTGCTCGTACTGCTGCTTCATGGGCATCACCAGCAGCTTTTTGCCCAAGTACAGGGCTTCGGCGGGCGTTTCGAAGCCCGCGCCGCAGAGCACGCCGGCTGCGCGGGCCAGGCTGTCGAGGAAGGCCGCGCCGCTCACCGGCCACACCCGCACGTTGCCGTACTCGGCCGGAGTGCGGGTGTGCTTGCTGAACACCTCCCAGCGCGTGGTGCGGCTCAGGTATTGCAGGCGCTCCACCAGAATTCCCTCCTCAAACGCCGGCAGATATACCGTGTAGTGGCCCTCGTTGGTGGGGCTCAGCTCGCGCACCTGCCGGCGAATGACGGGCGTAAAGATACCCGGGCCATACTCTTGAAAGTGAAAGCCGTACTGCGCCGTGCTCGGGGCGTAGTGCTTCAGCACGGCGCGGCCGGCGGGGTCTTCGCGGTCGGGGCGGGGGGCGGCGGGGTGCAGCACGGCGCTTTGGTGGCTGAGGGCCACGCAGGGCACCTCGCGCAGCTTGCAGGCCCAGCTGCTCACCGGCTCGAAGTCGCTGATGACCAAATCGTAGCTTTCCACTGGCAGGTGCCGCACCTCGTTCACGAACCGGGCCGACTTAAACTGCCAGAAGGTTTTCACGAAGTTGATGCCGCCCTTCTTCCCGAATAAAAACCCCATGCCCTGGGCCCGGTATTTCACTTCAAACGGCAGCGGCAAATCGGCCGGCGGCCCGCTCACTAGAATGTCGAGCTGCTCGCAACGGCTTTGTAGCAGCGGCACCACATCGAGGGCGCGGCTCAGGTGGCCGTTGCCGGTACCTTGAATGGCGTAGAGGATTCGGGACATTCGGTGTTGGTTCTGAATTTTAAGAACGTCATGCTTCGACTGCGCTCAGCATGACGTTCTATGTCTGTGTAGATACCGCCGCCAGCGTTTACACCTTAATCTTAAACTCCGCCAGCAACCCTTCCAGTAGCGCAGCCGGGTCGGCGTCGGCCAGTTCCTCGGCCGCGTCGGCAGCTTCCGTTTCGGGGGCTTGCTGCATGGCGGGGTCGTCGTTGTAATAGTAAAGCTGCCAGCCGGCTTCGGCAGTGTATTCCAGGGCGGTTAGGTTTTCCACCCAGTCGCCGGAGTTCAGGTAGGTCACCTCCCCTTTCTCGGTGCGCAGAGGCTTGATTTCGGGCTGATGAATGTGGCCGCAAGCCACGTAGCGGTAGCCTTCGTCGGCGGCAATGGCGGCGGCGGTGTCTTCGAAATTGCTCACGGCCGCCACGGCGGTTTTCACGCGCTCCTTCACCAGCTTGCTCAGCGCCACGCGGGGGCGGCCCAATTTGGCTAGGCCGTAGTTCACAAAGCGGTTCAGCAGAATCAATAGGTCGTAGCCGTGGCCGCCGAGCTTGGCCAGCCAGCGCGAGTGCCGCATGGTCACGTCAAACACGTCGCCGTGAAAAAGCCAGGTGCGGCCGTGCGGCAGGTCGAGTACCAGCTTGTTGTCGAGGCGAAAGTGCCCCAGCTTCAAGCCGGCGAATTTGCGCAGCAGCTCGTCGTGGTTGCCGGTGAGGTAATGGATTTTCACGCCCTTGGCGGCCAGGCCGGCCAGGTAGCGCACCACCCGCATGTGGGCCGGCGGCCAGTAATTTTTGCTAAACTGCCAGATGTCGACGATATCACCATTCAGCACCAGCACCTGCGGCCGGATGCTCTTCAGGTAGCGCAGCAGCTCCTTGGCGTGGCAGCCGTAGGTGCCCAGGTGCACGTCGGAGATAACCGCGACCTGCACGCGGCGCTTGCGGCGGGCCCGCGGCACGGGCTCGTAGTCGGAAGCTACCCTCATACGGCCGCGGCTGGGTTGAACCGCCCGCCCCGCATAGGCCCGGTGCTG
>NZ_BAAGZM010000569.1:0-2778 GCF_054778495.1 Hymenobacter agri | reverse complement strand
CGCCGCGCTCTTGGCTCCAGCGCCGCGTGCTCGACCCCCTGCTCGACCAGCTCAAGGCCGGGCTGGCTCCTGGGCAGCTGGCTCTCACCGTGGGCCTGGGCGTCGCTATTGGCCTCATTCCCGCCTTCGGCCTCACCACGCTGCTAAGCGCCGCCGTGGCCCTGCGGCTGCGCCTGAACGTGGCCATTATGCAGCTGGCCACGCACCTGATGACGTTTTTCCAGCTGGCGCTGCTGATTCCGCTGCTGCGCGCTGGCGCCGGCCTCATGGGGCAGGGCGATAAGGTGGCCGGCCTCAACGTGGCCCGCCTGCGTCAGCTTATCGACCGCGAGGGGTGGGAAGCGGTGGGTAAGCTGCTGTGGCGCGCCGAGCTGGGTGCGCTACTGCTGTGGGCCGCCGGCGGGGCTGTGCTGGTGGGCCTGCTCTACGTAGTGCTGAAGCCGATATTTGCCAGCATCGTAGCCCGGCAGGGAGGAGTTAAGAGTGAGGAGTTAAGCGTTGAATCATTGGATACTGCTGATTCAACGCTTGACGCTTAACTACGTCAAAACGCCAGTAGCGCCGCTGCCTGCTCGCGTAGCAGCTGGCGCGACAGTTCCTGGCTGAGGCCCAGCTCGGGGTGCAGGTCTTTGTTGATAAAGGGCAGGCGCACGCGCTGGGGCAGCACGGCGGTGCCCAGATACATCAGCACGTCGGTGAGGTGCGTCATGGCTAGCAGGCCACCCTGGCCGCCGCTGCTCAGGCCTACTAGCGCCGCTTTTTTGCCCCGAATGCCGCCCGGGTAAGCCAGCCCGTCGATGAAGGCCTTGAGAACCCCCGGAAAAGAGGCATTGTATTCGGGTACCACAATCACCAGTTTTTCGCTGGCATCGAGCAGGCCGGCCAGGCGGTTGAAGCCCGCGTGGGTGCCCGTCTGGGCGTAGAGGGCCGTGGCAGTGAAGTCGGCGGGTAGCTCGGCAAGGTCCAGCAGCTGGCTTGCGGCTCCCAGCTCCGCCAGAATGGTGCGGTAGTAGTCGGCTACGTGGCGGGCCCGGGAGGCTGGGCGGTTGGTACCGGAAATGATGGTAATCAAAGCAGATGAAATGACGGCGGAGGTTTAGGTACTAACCTGCTTCCTGCGGCAGAGGTTGCGCCGCATGGGCGGCGGGCGGCAGCATTTGCGCTGCAATATGGCCGGTAGCAGGGGCGAAGGCGGCGCAGCTCTTCTTTTTTGCCCCACCTTTGTACCGCAATTTGCTCACCCTCCCATTCGCCAACCCGCCAACTACATGACTGCTTCCCTGAAAACCGTTACCCTCGACAGCAAGCACCGCGAACTCGGCGCCAAAATGGTGCCCTTTGCCGGCTACGACATGCCGGTGCGCTATTCGTCGGACCTCGACGAGCACCATACCGTGCGCCGCGCCGTGGGCATGTTCGACGTGTCGCACATGGGCGAGTTTCGCCTGCGCGGCCCGCACGCCCTCGACCTCATTCAGCGCGTGACCAGCAACGACGCCAGCAAGCTCGCCGACGGCAAGGCCCAGTATTCGTGCCTGCCCAACCACGACGGCGGCATCGTAGACGACCTGCTGGTGTACAAGCTGGCCGACGAGGACTACCTGCTGGTGGTGAATGCCTCCAACATCGAGAAAGACTGGAATTGGATTCAGCACCACAACACGCAGGGCGTGGAAATGGAGGACATCTCGGACCGTACCAGCCTGTTTGCCGTGCAGGGCCCGAAGGCCATTGCCGCGCTGCAGTCGCTCACGGATGTAGACCTGAGCAGCATTCCGTACTACTCCTTCGTGCAGGGCACCTTCGCTGGCGCGCCCGACGTCATTATCTCGGCCACTGGCTACACCGGCGCGGGCGGGTTTGAGCTATACATCCCGAACGAAAGCGCCGCCATGGTGTGGGATAAAATCATGCTCGCCGGCCAGCCCTACGGCATCAAGCCCATTGGCCTGGGCGCGCGCGACACGCTCCGTCTCGAAATGGGCTACTGCCTCTACGGCAACGACATCGACGACACTACCTCGCCCCTCGAAGCCGGCTTGGGCTGGATTACCAAGTTCACCAAAGACTTCACCAACTCGGCCAATCTGAAGGCGCAAAAGGAGGCTGGCGTGAGCAAAAAGCTGGTGGGCTTCGTGATGGACGGCCCCGGCATTCCGCGCGGCCACTACGAGCTGGTCGATGCCGCCGGCCAGAAAATCGGTGATGTCACGAGCGGCACGCAGTCGCCCTCGCTCAGCAAGGGCATCGGCCTGGGCTACGTGAAAACGGAACTGGCCACCCCCGGCACCCAGATTTTCGTGCAGGTGCGCGGCAAGAACTTGCCCGCCACCGTAAGCAAGCTCCCGCTGACGAAAGGCACCGAGGAATAGAACCGTAGCGCGAGCTTTGGAGTTCGCGCGCCGTGCGGTGAATGCGGCACCCCGCTACCCAGCGTGGTGCCGCATTTTTTTTACGCTTTTACATCAACCCATTCTCGCCGCCAAGCGGCGCCGCGAAAGGCTATTTCGCGGTATTCGTGCTATGCCTACACTAGATATTTGTTATTCGCCCGAGTTGCTGCCGCTGTACGACCTGCACGGCCAGGTCGCGGTTATTGTTGACATTCTGCGGGCGTCGAGCACTATCGTCACCGCCCTGGGCGAGGGCATGACGCACGTTTTTCCGGTCGCTTCCCTCGACGAGTGCACGGCCTACGGCCGGCAGCACGGCTGCCTCACCGCCGCCGAGCGCGACGGCCTGCCCGCCCCGGGCTTCGACCTGGGCAACTCACCCTTC
>NZ_BAAGZM010000568.1:0-2782 GCF_054778495.1 Hymenobacter agri | reverse complement strand
CCAGCGCCAACGCGCCTTCGGCGGCCGGCTGGCCGGTGTAAGCCTGCAAGGCCACCGCGGCCGTTTCGGCATCGAGCCGGGCCTGGTTCTGGGCTTGCCGGGCATCCAGCAAATTCAATTCGAGCTGCAATAAGTCGCTCTGCGACAGCCGCCCCAGCGCAAACCGCTTGCGGCCAATGCGCAGCAACTCGGCGGTGGCCTGGGCATTCTGGCCGGCCACGGCGGCGTTCACCTGTTGCAGCAGCACGTCGAAATACAGCTCCGTCACGCGCTGGGCCACGGTTTCGCGCTCCTCCACGTAGGCGCGGCTGCTTTCCTGGTAGCGCAGCGGCTCGATGGTCCGCGCCCATTTCAGCCCGTTGAACAGCCCAATCGGCTGCACAATCCCCAGCGTAAACGGCTGGTTGTTATAGCGCTTCAGCCCGCCGTTGAAATCGTCAAACCGCTGCACCTCCGCCCCCACAAACACCTGCGCGCCTGTCGGCCCAATATTCTGGCTCAAGGTCAGGGCCAGATTGGAGTTGTTGATGCGCACGGCCCGGAAATCGGTGGTGCCGTCGGGCTGCACCACGGGCGTAATCACGCGGCTGAAATTGGGCAGCGTGCCCGCCAGGCCCAGCTGCGGCCGGTAGTTGGCCTGATAGGCGTGCCAGGCCCAGTACCCCGTTTCGCGGTTGGTTACCACCTGCTGGCCGGCGGCCGAATGCGCCAGCGCCTGGGCAATGGTTTCGGGCAGCGTGCGGGTTTGGGCCTGGGCGGCGAGCGGCGTGAGTAGCAACAGAAGCAGGCAGCACCCCAGCCGCGCAACCTTACGGGACCCCTCCGGGGCGGCCCCTCTCCTCAGGAGAGGGGAGCCAGACATGCGGTTCGGGCTTTTGCAGAAAGAAGGAGAGAAAAACATTCGTACAGATTTACAAGGCGTTGCTATCGAGCGAAGTCGTCTGGCTCCCCTCTCCTGAGGAGAGGGGCCGGGGGTGAGGTTTTGGCGTCAGGGTTAGTCCTTCACCGCCAGCTCCGGCGTATCCAGGTGCTCTTTCATGTCCGACACCACGATTTCCTCGCCCGCCCGCAGGCCGCCGGTAATCTGCACGAAGTCGAAGTTGCTGTCGCCGAAGCGCACCGTGCGGCGCACCACGCGCCCGTCATTGGTCAGCACGAATACCGGCTGCTCCTTGCCACCCTGGTAGAACGGGCCGTTTTTCACGCGCAGCACACCGTGGTGGGCGCGGGTTATCACAAACACGTCGGCCCGCAGGTTGGGGCGCAGGGCCGGGTGGTTTGGGTTGTCAAGCTGTGCGTAGAAGGTCACCACGCCTTTATCCACGCTCGGGCTGATGCTGGCCACCGTGCCGCGCAGGTCGGTTTCGTTGATGCGTACCTTCACCGGGTCGCCCTGATGCAGCTGGTCGGCGTAGCTGTCCGAAATCGTGGCCCGCACCCGGAAGCTGCTGAGGTCGGCCACGCGGGCCAGCGCGTCGCCGGCCTGCACGGTGGTGCCCAGGTTATCGTTCACCCAAGTCAGCACGCCCGGCTGTTGGCTGCTGATGTCGGCCTGCCGCAGCTTGGTGGCCAGCTCAGCAATGCTGCGCTGCTGCATCGACACGGTGTAGCCCAGCTCGCGCACATCGGCCGCGTTCGAGCGCTGCTGCGTCTGCATCTGGCGCGTCAGGCGCTCGGCCTCGAGCTGCGCCACGGTCAGGTTCAGCTCGGCTTGGCGCACGTTTTCGGCCGTACCACCGCCGATTTTCAGCAACTGCTGCTCGTCGCGCAGCGCCGATTGCAGGCTGCGCACCTTCACGGCCTGCACCTGCGCTTGGGCGCGCAGGTCGGTCAGGCTGCGCTCCAGCGTCAGTTGAAGCTGCGAGTTCTTGTTCTGGTTGCGCAGCTGCTCATCGTCGAGCTTCGCCAAGCTGGAGTTGGCCAGTTCCTTATCAAGCTCCAGAATGGTTTCGCCCGGCTTCACCCGCGCGCCCACCGCCACCGCCACCCGTCGAATCGTACTTTGAATCGGGCTGGTCAGCACCGCCTCGCGGCCCGGAATTACGGTACCGGCGGCAGTCAGCGCCGCTTCTACCTCGCCGGTTTCCACGGTCGCCGTCAGCATATCGGCGCGGCGCAGGCTGGGCTTCAGCAGCGTGCGGAAGGCCAGCACCGCCCCCAGCGCCAGCACGAGGCCCGCGGCCACCACGAGCCAGCGGCGGCGCTTGCGTTGGGTTTGAATTGAAGGGGCAATGGCTCTGTCCATTTTCGTACAGCAAGAGAGATGATTCCCTTAACTGTTGCCAAGCCGCGTGCCATTCATGCAAATCATTGATTTTCTGAGCAATGTCTGCAAATTCAACTTTATGCGCATAAAAAAAGGTGTCCATTTCTGAACACCTGCGCCCAAACCGGACAGTCGAACGGTGTAGAGACGCATATTTGCGTCTCGTCGTTGAACGACAACGTCCGAACAATAAAGCGGCGCCGACGACGAGACGCAAGTATGCGTCTCTACGCCAGCACCTGGTACACCACAAATGCCGCCGCGTAGGCCAGCCCCGTCATGTACACCAGCTGCGCCAGCGGCCACTTCCAACTCTTGGTTTCGCGGTACGTCACGGCCAGCGTGCTCATACACTGCATGGCAAACACGTAGAATACCAGCAGCGAAAACGCCCGCGCCGGCGTGAAAAACGGCTGCCCGGCCGCGTCGCGCTCGGCGCGCAGCTTCTGCTGCAGCGTGCCCAGGTCGGCGTCCTGCCCCACGCTGTAGATGGTCGAAATGGTGCCCACAAACACC
>NZ_BAAGZM010000567.1:0-2782 GCF_054778495.1 Hymenobacter agri | reverse complement strand
GGGCGCGTCAGCTTCAATACGGCCGCGCCCAGGCGCTCGCCCAGGCGAGGGTGGGCGCGCTCGCCCAGCAGCAGCGAGGGCCGGAAAATATGAATGGCCCGGAACGGGGCCTGCCGCACGGCCGCTTCCATCTCGCCCTTCACTTGGCTGTAGTAGATGCGGCTGTCGGCATCGGCCCCCATGCTGCTCACCACCAGAAACTGCGCCGCGAAGTTGCCCGCCGCCAGTGCCGCCAGCTGCACCACGTACCGAAAATCAACCGTGAAAAAGGCCTCCTTCGAGCCGGCCTGCGCCATGGTAGTGCCCAGGCAGCAGAACACGTCGTCGGCAATGAGTTTCAGCCGCACGGCTTCGAGCTGGTCGAGCTCGGTCGTCACCTGCACCAGCTTGGGGTGCAGGGTGGGCACGGCCCGGCGCCCCACCACAATCACCTTATCATACCGCTCCGACGCGAGCAGCAGCGGCAGCAGGTACGAACCAATGAGGCCTGTGGCCCCGGCGAGTAAAGCGGTTTTCATAGAGGGGATAGGGGATAGGAAAGAAGGGATACGGAATAGGAAATAAGGGATACGGAAATGAAATAGTGGTTGGCGAAACATGGTGCGCAAGGTGCCTGCACGTCAGTTTACGTCTTTATCCATTCTTTCATGTTCTATCCTTTATTCCTCAGTTCCCAGTATGTTTTCTGATAAGTCCATTGACCAATGCCGTAATGTGGTCGAGCGTTGCCAATGCCTCATCCGTTTGAATGGCCGTGATGTAATTCATCTTTTCTGCTAATAGCAGAAGCGTATCCATTTCGGTAATGGAACCTCGGGCAATAACTAAAAAGCGGCAAAAATCCGGACTGGAATGCCGTCCTGCCCCTTCGGCAATATTCAAAACGACAGATGATGCTGCCCGGCGAAGCTGTGAAGCCAACTCATATCTCTCTTCAGGAGGAAATTGCCGCGCCAGCGCATAGGCAACTGGGACGAACTCAAACGCCAGCCGCCAAGCGTCCAAACTGTAGTGAGCCTTATGCCGTCGCGCCATTGTTGTGGTTTACCAAGCTGAATTCCCTCAGACGTATCCCTTATCCCTTATTCCCTATCCCTATTTTAGCACCGTCGCCTCCGGCTCTAATAATACCAGGCCCTGGCGGAACAGCGCGCCCAGCGCTTTCTTGAATACCTTTTTGCTCATGCCCACGCGGCGGTACACGTCATCGGCCAGGCTCTTGTCGCCGAGGGGCAGGCGGCCGCCGGGGGCCGCTTTCAGGGCCTTGAGCAGCGTGTCGGTGGCCGAGTCGACTTCGCCGTAGCCGTCGCGCTGCAGGCGCACGTCGAGCTTGCCATCGGGGCGTACCTGGCGCAGGTAGCCCGTCAGCTGCTCGCCCAGGCGCAGGGGGCGGAACACCTCGTTGTGGAACAGCAGCCCCTGGTGCGTGCCGTTCACGATGACGGGGTAGCCCAGCTCGGTTTCGTCGGCCACGAGCAGGCGCACCTCGTCGCCGGGCTGGCCGGCGAAGGGCGTGTTTTGCAGAAACTGCTTCCACTTGGTGGAGGCCACTAGCCGGTCGCTTTCCTCGTCGAGGTACACGTACACGAACACCCGCTCGCCGGTGCGCAGGTCGCGGCGCTGATTGCGGTAGGGTAGGAGCAGGTCTTTCTCCAGGCCCCATTCCAAGAAGGCACCGGCCGGGCTGTGGTCCTTCACAGTGAGGGCGGCGAAGCTGTCGACTAGGGCCAGGGGGCGCAGGTTGGTGGCAATGAGACGGTCCTCCGAGTCGCGGTACACGAACACGCGCACCACGTCGCCCACGCGGGTGCCGGGCTCCACATACTTTTCGGGCAGCAGCAGGTCGCCGTCGTCGGAGGTGAGGTAGAGGCCGATGCTGGTTTCGCGGGCTACTTCGAGGTCGTTGTAATCGCCGAGGAGGAGGCTGGCCATAGGAGTGCAGGGTTATGGGGTGAAGCCGCAAAGGTCGGGAGGAAATGTAGCACAAGCTGAAGCAGATTCGTCGCGAAGCCGTTAGCAGCTAACCGGTGGATGTAGAGACGCATATTTGCGTCTCGTCGTTGAACGACAGCTAACGGTCTTGGCGCGGGCTGTTCAACGACGAGACGCAAATATGCGTCTCTACCTCGTTCGCACCGGCCCAACGGCGCACAAGCTGAAGCGGATGCTACGAGTCTGCCGCCTCGCTGCGGGATTGCAGGCCCTTATCCACGGCCAGCAGGGCCCCGGCCACCGGTCCCACCACATACACCCACCAGTCGGCCCAGTTGCCGCTAAATAGCGCGGGGGCCAGCGAGCGGGCCGGCCACCAGCGCCTCCAGCGCCACCGTGCTGCTGATGGCCAGCCCCGCCAGCATGCCCACCTCCTTCGAGCCCGACGTTACCCGCAGAATCACCAGCATCAGCCAGCAGGTGATGAAAGCTTCGATGCCCAGCGCCTGAGTGGCCCCGTGCGCCGGCAGCGTGGCGCCCAGGTCGGAGCCCGGCCCGGCAATCAGCTGCACCAAAAAGCTGCCTAGCGCTCCGCCGCCCAGAAGGCCAACGTCACGGCCGGGTTCACGTGGGCGTCGCTGGTTTCGCCCAGGCTCTGGATGAGGATGAATAGTACCAGCTCGAAAGCCGCCGCCACGCCGCCGTGGCCCAGCGCGTGCGTCTGCTCGTTCACCACGGCCGCGCCGGTGCCGAAAATCAACAGCACGGCCGTGCCCAATGCTTCGGCCAGCAGGCAGGTTCGCAACGCGAGGGGCATCAGGCGCGGGCCGTGTCGGTGGTGCCTACCACG
>NZ_BAAGZM010000566.1:0-2786 GCF_054778495.1 Hymenobacter agri | reverse complement strand
GCTTCGACTGCGCTCAGCATGACTGCCCACGGCCCAGCACGACGGTCTAATTAACTCAACAAGAGAATGCTACTTAACTACTTAAAAATTGCCTGGAAGGTCTTGCAGCGGCGCAAGTTCTTCACCTTCATCAGTCTGTTTGGCGTGAGCTTCACGCTGATGATTTTGCTGGTGGTGATGGCCATGTTCAACCACCTGGTGGGGCCGGGCACGCCAGTGAAGCGCGTCGACCGCATGCTGTTCGTGAACGTCATCCGGCACCAGCGGCAGGACGGCCACGGCTGGATGAACATGCCGGCCAGCATTCATTTCGTGGACGACTACGTGCGGAAAATGAAAACGCCGGAGCTGGTGGGCATCAGCACGGGCGTGGTCAACGCCACGGCCTTCACCAAGAGCAAGCTGCTGCCGCTGGACGTGGCCTACACCGACGGCAACCTCTGGCGCATCATGGACTTTGACTTTCTGGGCGGGCGGGCGTTCACCACTGCCGAAGTGCAGCAGGCCCAGCCAGTGTGCGTCATCAACGAAGCCACGGCCCGCGCCTATTTCGGCATTACCGCCGTGGTGGGGCGCACCATCGAAATCGACCTGAAGCGCTACCGCGTGGCGGGTGTGGTGCGCAACGTGTCGGCCGCGCGGGTGTATGCCTACGCCGACGTGTGGCTGCCCTACACCCTGAGCGCGAACTACTACAAAGACAACCGCCTCAACGGCGTGTTTCTGCCGGTGCTGCTGGCGCCCTCGGCGGCGGCGGTGCCGGCCGTGCGCGAGGAATACCGCCAGATGATGAAGCGGGTGGAAATCCCGAATCCGAAGGAAGTGAAGGCCGTGTATTCCTACGCCGACCCCATGCTGGCGGGCATCACGCGGGGCATACTCAACTATAAGGACCAGACCGTGGACGACGACAACCTCGACGTTTTTTACGCCATCGTGGGCGGGCTGGCGCTGCTGTTTATGCTGCTGCCGGCCCTGAACCTGGTGAACCTGAACGTGACGCGCATTCTGGAGCGCTCGGGCGAGATTGGGGTGCGCAAGGCTTTCGGGGCCACGGGTAGCAACCTGGTGGGGCAGTTTCTGGTCGAAAACGTGGTGCTGGCATTGGTGGGCGGGCTGCTGGGGCTGGGGCTGGCCGCCGGCGCGCTGGCCCTGGTGAACGAGGCCCACCCCGTGGCCTACGCGCACTTCACGCTGAGCTGGTCGGTATTCGGCTGGGGCATGCTGCTCACGCTGGTTTTCGGGCTGATGAGCGGCGTGTACCCGGCCTGGAAAATGTCGCGCCTGAACCCCGTGGCGGCCCTGCGCGGCGGCGGGGAGCAGAAGTGAGCGTCGGCTATGAGGTAAGAGAACGTCATGCTGAACGCAGTCGAAGCATCTCTACCTCAGTACTAATCAAATTACTTGCGCGGGAGAGATGCTTCGACTGCGCTCAGCATGACGGCCTGTTTTCATCCTGCTAATTTCTTCCCATGCTTCGCCACCTCTTCACCCTCATCTGGAACCGCCGGCGGGCCAACCTGCTGCTGATTTCCGAAATATTTTTCTCCTTCGTGGTGCTGTTTGGGGTGGGCGCGGTGCTCATCACTACCGCCAAAAACTACCTGGCCCCGCACGGCTTCGATTACACGCAGGTGTGGCGGCTGGAAGTGCGCGCCGGCCAGGACCGGAAAATGCCCCGCGCCGAACTCGACGACGTGCTGCGCCAGGTGCAGGCCCTGCCCGGCGTGCGCACAGTGGCCCTCACCAGCGAGAACGTCCCGTTCATCTTCAACACCAACAACTCGGTGTTTGAGTACCAGGGCAAGAAGTCGCCGGTAGCCAACTACTACGCTGCCGACGACCACTACGCCGACGTGATGCGGCTGCACTTGCGCGAGGGCCGCTGGTTTGCGCCCGTCGACGACGGCAGCCACCACCGCCCGGTCATCATCAGCCAGGACCTGCGCGAAAGCCTGTTTGGCAACGGCCCGGCCCTGGGCAAAATCTTCACCTGGGAAAACCCCGGCAAAGACCCCAAGCCCGAAGACCAGTTTCTGGTAACCGGCGTGGCCGACCCCGTGCGCATGGAAAGCGACTTTTCGGCCCCCATTCCGTCGATGTGGCAGCGCCTGCTGCCCTACGACACCACCCACTGGGAAACGGCCAACGTGCTGGTGCGCGTGGCCCCCGGCTCGGGCGGCGAGCTGCAGGAAAAAATTGCCCGCACCGTGGCCGGCGTCACGCGCCAGTGGACCAGCCAGGTGCGCGTGATGGACGACGAGCGCCTGCACCGCCGCCGCTACACGCTGGTGCCGGTGGTGGGGCTGTGCATCATGGGGCTGTTTCTGATTGTGAACGTGGCGATGGGCCTGTTTGGGGTGCTCTGGCAAACCATCAACCAGCGCCGGGGCGAGATTGGGCTGCGCCGGGCCATCGGGGCCAGCGCGGGCGGCATCAGCGGGCAGGTGGTGGGCGAAATCCTGGTCGTCACCACGTTCGGGCTGGTGCTGGGGCTGCTGGTGGCGGTGCAGTTCCCGTTGCTGCACGTGCTGGAAATCCGCCCGGGGGTGTATGCCCAGGCTATGCTGCTGGCCACCGGCCTGATTTACGCGCTGACCGCGCTGTGCGCTCTGTACCCGAGCCGGCTGGCGGCGGGCATTCATCCGGCCGTGGCGCTGCGCGAGGAGTAGGGGCGGGGGCATTACCACTGCAACGAAGCGGTAGAGATGCTTCGACTGCGCTCAGCATGACTGCCCACGGCCCAGCACGACGGTCTAATTAACTCAACAAGAGAATGCTACTTA
>NZ_BAAGZM010000565.1:0-2794 GCF_054778495.1 Hymenobacter agri | reverse complement strand
GTGGCCGGCGCCCTCAACGCCCTGCCCGGCACCACGCGGGTGGGGGAGGACGGTAAGCTGTTCGTGCGCGGCGGGGCCGCCTCCGAAACCAAATACTACATCGACGGCCTGCCCGTGCAGACGCCCTACGCCGGCGCGGTGCCCAACGTGGCGGCCCGGGGCCGGTTTTCGCCCTTTCTGTTCAAAGGGCTGGTGTTCAGCACGGGCGGCTACTCGGCTGAGTACGGGCAGGCGCTGAGCGCCGTGGTGGTGCAGAACTCGACGGATTTGGCCCCTGAGACGCAGAGTAGCGTGTCGTTGATGTCGGTGGGCGGTAGCTTGGGCCGCACCCGGCGCTGGGAGCGCACCTCGGTGGCCGTGAGCGCCGACTACACCAACCTCGCGCCTTACTACAACCTCGTGCCCCAGAACCTGGGCTGGGACCGCGCCCCGCTGGCCCTGGGCGGCTCGCTCAAGGTGGCCCACAAGGTAGGGGAGGCCGGCATGCTGAAGCTCTACGGCACCTACAGCCGCCAGCGCCTGGCCCTGCGCCAGCCCGACCCCAGCCCCGCCTACACCGAAACCGGCCACCCCGTGGCTCTGGCCAACGACAACGCCTACCTCAACGCTACCTACCGGGCCCCGCTCGTGCGCGGCTGGAGCCTGAACACCGGCCTGGCCCTGACGGTGGATGACAACCTGATTCAACCCGACGTGCAGCGCGTGCGCGACCTCGACCAGTCGGCCGTGGCGCGGGTGGTGCTCACCAACGACTCGGCCAGCACCTGGTTCAACCTCAAAATAGGCCTCGAAGGCTACGCCCAGCGCTACCGCCAGCAGTACCAGGCCTCGGCCGACGCTAGCACACTGGCCCTGGCCGTGGATGAGCAGCGCGGCAGCGGCTTCGTGGAAAGCGAAATGGTGCTGAGCCACCGCCTCGCCGCCCGGGTGGGGGCGCGGGCCGAGTATTCGACCCTGTTGCGCCAGTTCAACGCCGCGCCGCGCCTGGGGCTGGCCTACAAAACCGGCGAGCACAGCCAGCTCTCGGCCGCTTGGGGCTACTTCTACCAAACCCCCACCACCGACCTGCTGCGCGTGAGCCATGCCCTGAACTTCGAGCGGGCCGAGCACTACAGCCTGCTGTACGAGCGCACCGTGCACGACCGCACCCTGCGCGCCGAAGCCTACCAGAAAAACTACCGCCAGCTCGTCACCTACGACCGCGCCAACGTCTTCAACCCCGCCGGCTACCAGAACGCCGGCAGCGGCTACGCCCGCGGCCTCGATGTGCTGTTCCGCGACCGGGGCACATTCAAAATGGCTGATTACTGGGTGAGCTACGGCCTGCTCGACACCCGCCGCCAGTACCGGGCCGACCCGGTGGCCGCCATCCCCACCTTCGCCGCGCGGCACAACCTGAGCGTAGTGGCCAAGTACTACGTGGCCAAAATGCACACCCAGTTCGGCTTCACCTATAGCTACGGCAGCGGCCGCCGCTACTTCGACCCCAACCAACCCGGCTACAACCAGGCCACCCTGCCCGCCTACCAGGACCTGAGTTTGAACGTGAGCTACCTCACCCACCTGTTCAAGCAGTTCACCATCGTGTACGTGTCGGCCAGCAACGTGCTGAACCGCCAGAATATCTACGGCTACACCTTCGCCGGCACCCCCGATGCCGCCGGGCAGTACCGCAGCGCCGCCGTGCTGCCGCCCGCCCCGCGCATGCTGTTCGTAGGCGTGTTCATCTCGATTAACAAGACGAAAGTGGATTTGGACAAGCGGCCGGATTGAGTGCGTGGTGCGCCCCACGCGCAAACAAAAGTTTTGTAGCGGAGCGGGTTTGATGAGCTAATAATTTGGGTGTGGAAACGTTACAAGCAAAATCGACTTCTGCTTTTCACTCATGAGCACATCTTTTCGATGGTTGACCCTGGTTCTGCTTGTCGGTAGTACGACAGGGCTCACCTGCTGCAAAAAGAACAGCGAGCCAGCGCCCCCCGAACCTTCGCAGCGAGAAATATGGCTAACCACGCCGGGCTGGAAGCTGGATGGTTTTGCAATACGCGAAACCACCGCTGCTGGGGTAGTTACCACGACCAATTACCCGCTTAGCAATTTCGACCCCTGCGCGCTCGACGACCTGGAGTACTACCACGCCGATAAATCTTTTACGGTAGACGAAGGGACGGTGAAATGCAGTGCGACTTATCCTGGATTCCTGACCAAAGGAACGTGGGCGTTTGCCGCGAATGAAACGGAGATTGTGGTCAACCCCAATCAGCCGGGCGCCACGTCCGTCCACGTGCAGACACTCTCAGCAACGACTCTGTCTACTTTCACCGCGCCTTATACCGATGCCAGTGGCACCACGTCGGTGCAGATAAGGACGTATTCTGCCTATTAGCGTCGGGCCAGCGCTGCCCCAGCCAAAACGGCCACCCCCTCCCGGGAGTGGCCGTTTTGGTTATCCTTCCGGACGACTGCTAGCGCCCGAAGCGGAAGCGCAGGCCCAGGGCCTGGCTGGTGGTGAGCGTGCTGGATTGGGCGTTGATGTTACCATCCGTCGCATTAAGGGCCTTGTTCACGGTGAAGTCGTAGGTGAGCTCGAAGCGGCGGCTGAGGCGGTAGCGGGCGCCCACGCCGCCGGTGAGCAGGTAGGTAGTCTGCGCCGACTGCGTGTCGAAGGACGTCGTGACGAGGGAGCCCTGGGTATTGTCGGTGCGCGAGCCCTGATAGTGCGTCAGGCCGCGCTCCACGCCCACACCGCCCAGCACGTCGAACTGCAGCCGGTGGGCCGGGTTAGCCGTGAGCG
>NZ_BAAGZM010000564.1:0-2794 GCF_054778495.1 Hymenobacter agri | reverse complement strand
GCAGCGGTGCGCCAGCGCTACGACCTGCTGGGTGCCCGCCAATACGCCGGCCTGGCCAACGAGGCCGCGGCCAACAGAGGGAGCGCCGCGCCCTACTCGCCGGCCGACCTCGCCAACCTGAGCGAAACCAATTGGCAGGACCGGGTATTCCGGGTGGCGGGCATGCAGAGCCATAACCTGAGCGTAGATGGCCTAGCCCGCCGCAGCCGCTACTACGTGGCCGCCGACTACCTGCAGCAGGCTGGCGTGGTGCGCGAATCGGGCCTGAGCCGCTACCATTTGCGCGCCAACATCGACCAGCAGTTAACCGATAAGCTAAGCGTGGGGCTGCGGGCCAGCGTCGGGCAAACCACCCAATACTACCCGGGCACCGAGCCCGACGCGGGCCGCCTGTTGCAGCAGGCACTGCTGGCTTCGCCCACTTTCCCGCCGCGCAATGCCGCCAACGTTCCCAATCCCCGGCCTTTGGCTGAGATGGACTACTACACGCGGGCATCGCGCACGCGGCGGCTCCTGGCCCAACTCAGCGCCACCTACCAGTTCAGCCCCGGGCTCAGCGCCACCGTGCGGGCCAGCCGCCAGCTGGCCGTGGCCCGCCAGCGCGAATACAACCCCGACTATGCCACGCAGCGTCCGGGCCAAGCCCCGGATGTGGTCGAAAACGGCACTGACTCCACCATTTCGCGTACCTGGGTGCTTGATGCCGCCCTGCGCTACCAACGCACTTTTGGCACCAGCCACGTCCTCACGGCGAGCCTTGGCTACTTGCGCCAGCAATATGAGCGGGAGCTGAGCCAGGACATCCACGGTGGCTCGGGCATGTACTACTACGCTTCCTCGTTCAGCTCTCGGGAAAAGAGCCGGCCTATGCATAGCCCGTCGGCCTGCCTGAACTACACCTATGATGGCCGCTACGAAATGCAGGCTTCGCTGCGCTCCGATTTTGCTTTTAGCGACGATGGCTCCCGTAGCGAATTTCGCTGGCTGCCCGGCGGGCATCTGAGCTGGCACATGCACAAAGAAGCTTTTCTGGCCAACGCCACGGGGCTGAGCGAGCTGACCCTGTGGGCCGGCACGGGCCAGACCAGCAGCTTTTTTTCGGCCGACCGCACTACCCACCACGATGCCGGCCTGCTCGGCGGCCACCTCACGCTGGACGTGGCTGCTTACCAGCGCCGCACCCGCCACGCCTACACGCTGCTCACATTGCCCCCGCCTCCCGGCAACGGGGGCGGCATCCGATACATGACGCCGGACGTTACGCTGCTCAATCGGGGCCTGGAGCTAACCCTGGGCAGCACCTGGCGAGTAGGCCCGCTGACGGGCACCACCCAACTGGCCGCCGCTACCAATCGCAACCAAGTCGAAACCATCAACGGTGGGCCATATTACGTCGGTGCGTTCGAATTTCCGGGCCTCGAAGCCGGCCAGTCGCTGGCCCGGTTTCAGGTATATGAGCAGAACGGCACCTACCCCAACGGCTCGCCCCAGGCGGGCCAGATGCGCTTCCGCGACCGCAACGACGACGGGCAAACGAGCTACGCCGATGCCTATTACGCCGACAGTGGCCTGCCCCGCTACACCCTCAATGTGTACCAGGAGCTTCGCCTCCACCGCTTCCAGTTGGCCGCCCAACTCGATGGGCTGTTTGGCTATCAGCTGCTCAACGCCACGCTCCGCAACCTCGACTTGCCCACCGGCACTACCAACAGCTCGGCGCACGCCCTCGCCTACTGGACGCCGACCCACCAGGATACCAACGTGCCACGCCCCGGCAGCTTCCTCAGCCCCTATCTCAGCGACCAGGCCCTGGCCAGCGGCAACCATGTGCGCCTGTCGCAGCTCACGCTGGCGTACGAGGTGCTGCGCAAAGAAACCCGCAGTGTAAGCGTGTGGGTGGGCGGCCAGAACCTGTTCGTGACGGGTGGCTACCGCGGCTTCGACCCCAACGTGAGCAGCGGCGGGGCCGCCCCCTTCTACGCCGGCCTCGATGCCAGCGTGTACCCCGTGGCCCGGGTGTGGCAGCTGGGCGTGCACGGGCAGTTCTAAAAATCCCGGCCGCCGAACCCGCCACGCCCGCCAGTGGTTAGTAGCGCCGGAGCGGTTCCTTACCTTTGGCTCCCGCTGATTTTTACTCTATGATTCACTTCACCGAATTTACCCTCGCCAACGGCCTGCGCTGCATCGTGCACGAAGATTTCAGCACGCCCATGGCCGTGCTCAACGTGATGTACGACGTGGGCTCGCGCGATGAAGACGCCGCGCACACCGGCTTTGCGCACTTGTTTGAGCACCTGATGTTCTCGGGCTCCATCAACATCCCGAGCTACGACGAGCCGCTGCAGCGCGTGGGCGGCGAAAACAATGCCTTCACCAGCTCTGACGTCACCAACTACTACCTCTCGCTGCCCGCCGCCAACCTCGAAACCGGTTTCTGGCTCGAATCGGACCGCATGCTTAACCTGGCGTTCTCCGAGAATGGCCTCGAGGTGCAGCGCAAAGTGGTGGTCGAGGAGTTCAAGCAGAGCTACCTCAACCAGCCCTACGGCGACGTGTGGCTCAAGCTCAAGCCCCTCGCCTACCATACCCATCCCTACCAGTGGAACACCATCGGCAAGGAGATTTCGCACATCGAAAACGCCGTGATGGATGACGTGCGCGGCTTTTTCCGGAAACACTACGCCCCGCAGAACGCCGTGTTGGTGGTAGCCGGCGCCGCCAGCGAGGCCGAGGTGCGCCGCCTGGCCGAGAAGTGGTTTGGCCCCATTCCCGGCGGCCCGGCCTACCAGCGCCA
>NZ_BAAGZM010000563.1:0-2799 GCF_054778495.1 Hymenobacter agri | reverse complement strand
ACGCTCCTGCTTGCGCCCACCATCGAGCGGGTGCGCCGCCAGCAGGACGACTGGGCCCTGGGGCTGAGCTTTGTACCCGCGCCCTGGCCCCGCACCCTCAGCGCCGCCGTGCTCGACACCATCACCCGCCAGCTCAGCAAAACGGCCGTGCTCTATGAGTTCAACGCTCCGCCCTACAACCTGCGCCAGCTGGCTTGGCTGCTGCCCCAAACTGTGGCCCACAGCCTCGCCCCGGCCGATGCCGCCTGGGCCATTCATCAGGTCGAGGCCATCGAGCAGGTGCACTCAGTTTTTCAGCCCCAGCTCCATACGTTTATCGATACCCTGCGCATCCAGGCCGATTTGGAATCGTCGCTGAACGAGTGAATAAATTGAAAGAACGTCGTGCTGAGCGTAGTCGAAGAATCTCGCGTGCCACCACTAAATCAATGACGTTGTCACAATTGAATTACGACCACACGCGAGATGCTTCGACTGCGCTCAGCATGACGTTCTTCTAAATCCCTTACCCCAACCAACCTATGACGCCCACCCTGCTCCGCCCCCACGCCGAAGACCTGTACGCCGAAGAGCTCGCCGCCCTCAAAGCCGCCGACCAGGCCCACCCTAAGCCGCCCGGCTGGCACCTATCGCCCTGGGCCGTGGTGACCTACCTGCTGGGCGGCAAGCTCGATAACGGCTTCGAAATCGAGCCCAAGTACATCGGCCAGCGGCGGCTGATGGAAATTGCCGTGGCCACCCTGGCCACCGACCGCGCCCTGCTGCTACTCGGCGTACCCGGCACGGCCAAAAGCTGGGTGAGCGAGCACCTCACGGCCGCCATCAGCGGGCACACCAACCTGCTGGTGCAAGGCACCGCCGGTACCGCCGAAGACAGCCTTCGCTACTCCTGGAACTACGCCCGCCTGCTGGCCGAAGGCCCTTCGCTGGCCGCCCTAGTGCCCAGCCCGCTCTACAAAGGCATGGAAACCGGCCAGCTTGTCCGCATCGAAGAGCTCACCCGCATCCCCTCCGACGTGCAGGACACCCTGCTCACCATGCTCTCCGAAAAGGTGCTACCCATCCCCGAGCTGAGCACCGAAATACAGGCCCGGCAGGGCTTCAACGTCATCGCCACGGCCAACGACCGCGACCGCGGCGTGAACGAGCTCAGTAGCGCCCTTCGCCGCCGCTTCAACGCCGTGGTGCTGCCGCTGCCCGCCACTTTGGCCGAGGAAGTCCACATCGTGCAGACCCGCGTGGCCAAGCAGGGCCAGGCCCTGCAGCTGCCCGTCGAAGCCCCCGCGCTGGAGCAAATCAGCCGCCTCGTCACCATCTTCCGCGAGCTGCGCCAAGGCGTGACGGACAACGGCAAAACCAAGCTCAAGTCGCCCAGCGGCACCCTAAGCACCGGCGAGGCCATCTCCGTCATGAACTCCGGCCTGGCCCTGGCCGCCTACTTCGGCGATGGCACCCTGCGCGCCCACGACCTAGCCGCCGGCCTCACCAGCGCCGTCATCAAAGACCCCGCCCCCGACCGCGTGGTCTGGCTCGAATACCTCGAAACCGTGGCCAAGGAGCGGGACGGCTGGAAGGATTTGTACCGGGCGTGTAGGGAGATGGTGGAGTAATGAACAATGCTGCAATCATTGCCCGCCTCCAAGAAATAGGACCGTTGCCGGATGACAGTTCTCCGGCTATTGATACATTTCCACTCCAGAAATTCGACGAACTGCTTCAGCAACTTAGCGAGCCGCTGGAACCAAGTCACTCTCTCGCGTTAATTAATTTGGGTCCTCCGCACGATGCATCTACTTATGAAGTAGAATGGGCCCTCGTTCATGCCGCCGAGAATATTTCCGCCGAAGCGTTGCGCGATATTCTGCCCCTCGCTGACGACACGGAGGTTCGGAGAATTATTGAAATCAGGTTGGCGAATTACTTTAAGAGCAACCCCGAATAAATAAGAGTTGATGATGGACACTGCTGATTCCAAAGCTGCCGAAGCTGCTCCCGAAGCCTACTGGACCGCCGTGGGGAATATCGTTCGGGAACGGCCATTCGGGCCGGGCGGCGCTGAAATTCGCAATGGCACCAAGCATTTTGCACCGGGGGCCAAAGTGTATATAATTGACTGGTATGCTGGGATGTGCGAGCGTATTGTTGTGGTTGGCATGCACCGCAAATCCAAGAAATTTATTCGATTAGTTATCGATGTTAAATTGGTTAAAAATCTCCGACCTAAGCTCTGTTATACACCAGCGGTTATTCAAAAGATAAAGGAGCATTATCCTTCAAATACAATTACGTGGTTGACTGAGGAGTTAGTTAAAAGAATGTGTGATGTAATTCCTTATTGGCAAACAGAGTTAAAGAAAGGAGCTGGAGCATTTAAGCATAATTCCGATGCTATCGACACTTCTGATTTTCAAGAAGAAAAACCATTTTTTTCACGTTTGTGGATAGATATTAAATTTATCCTGAATCAGCGGCAATAAATTCATTACACACCCGCCAAAAAGATATCTCTTGGTGCTAGCAGGACATCTGCCGGAAGCAGCACCGTGTCGTCGCCAATGGCTACGGCAACTGTAAGGGAAGCCGGCAGCCCGCGTCAGCTCCGGCGGCCCGCCGGTGGCGCGGCTGCTTTTCCTCTTCTTTATGCAAGAATTTGACGTTATTATCATCGGCGGGAGCTACGCCGGTCTTTCGGCGGCCATGTCGTTGGGGCGCGCCCGGCGCCGGGTCCTCGTCCTCGACACCGCCCAGCCCTGCAACCGCCAGACGCCCCACTCGCACAACTTCCTCACGCAGGACGGG
>NZ_BAAGZM010000562.1:0-4873 GCF_054778495.1 Hymenobacter agri | reverse complement strand
CATTTTCCTGCTCACCACGGCCACGCTTTCGGCCGCCGAAGCCTCAGCCGAGCGCGCCCGCGAGAAAAAGCTGACCACCGAGCAGTACCGCACCATGCTGGCCGACGCCGACGCCGCCGTGAAGCGCAACCCAAAAGATGCCACCGCCCTGCTGCAACGCGCCAAGGCGAAAAGCTACCTGCGCGACTACGCCGCCGCCCAGCTCGACTACACGGCCGCCCTGCGCTACCAGAAAACCAACCCGGACGCCTACTACAACCGCGGCGTGAACCACCTGATGATGAAGCAGTACAAGGCCGCCACCACCGACTTCTCGGGCGCCCTCAAGTACCGGGCCGATGACAAGGAATCCTTCTTCGGCCGGGGCGTGGCCAAGATGCAGATGTACCAGTACAAGCCAGCCGTGGCCGACTTCACCCGCGCCATCGAGCTCGACTCGACCTACGCCGACGCCTGGGAGTATCGGGGCATCAGCTACTCGTCGTTCGACAAGCTTTCGGAAGCCCGCCGCGACCTGGAAAAGGCCACCAAGCTCAATCCCGAAGCTGCCAAGAGCCTGCGCCGCTACCTGGGCAACGATGAGGGACACGCGCCCATTAAGCCCGCCCCGGCGGCCCGCACGGGCGGCTACCACCCGCGGCCCGGCGCGCACTAGCAATTCTTAACATTATTTGAACGTCATGCTGAGCTTGTCGAAGCATCTCTACCGCGTAAGTATTCATCTACTAATGCGGTAGAGATGCTTCGACAAGCTCAGCATGACGTGCTTTTCTTGTTCTTTCGCCCCTACTTCCCGCCGAAAAACAGCTTGAAGTAGAAGCTCGGCTTACGTAGCTGCTCGCGCAGGTCCAGGTCCATAAACATCATGGACAAGGTGGCGGCTAGCGTGGGGTTGCGCACGGCGCGGTTGGCCACAATGTTGAACAGGCTAGGAAAGTTGAGCAGGCGCTGCATCACGCGGCTCAGGCGCAGCTCCTGGCCGAGGCGGTTGTACACGGCCTTGTCGTAGTTTTTCAGGAATTCGGGGCTGAAATCACCTTTTTTCACGGCTTCGATGGCCCAGGTAGCAGCGTGGCGGCCGCTCACCATGGCGTGCGAGATGCCCTCGCCCGAGAACGGGTCGATGAGCGAGCCGGCGTCGCCGAGCAGGAAATAATCAGCGCCTGATAATGCCCGCCGCTTCGAGCCCAGCGGCAGGCCGAAACCCTTCACCGAACCCAGCCGGGTGGCGTGGGCGAAGCGCGGGGCCAGGTCCGGGTGCGTCGTCAGTATCTCGTCGAGGCGCTGGCGCAGATTCACCTTCTTATCGGCTACGGTTTTCGAGAGCATGCCCACGCCCACGTTGGCCTGGCCGTTGGGCAACGGAAATACCCAGAGGTAGCCGGGCAGAAAATCTTTGATGAAGTGCAGCTCGATGAAATTATCGGGGCTCAGGCCGCTCACGCCATCGTAATAAGTGCGCAGGCCGGCGCAATGGTGGTCGGGCTCGAGGGCGTGGCCGGCCACTTTGCGGGCAAATTCCGACTGCGCGCCATTGGCCACCAGCAGCAGGCGGCAGGTGGCAATTTCCTGGCTGGCCTTGTCAAACAATTGCCAGCCGCCGTTGGGTAGGCGCTCGGTGCGGGCCACGTCCACGTTTTCGCGAAAGTCGATTTCGGGGCGCTGGCGTACTTCTTCGACCAGGAAATTATCGAAATCGATGCGCTTGGCCACGTGGCCGGCGGTGGCGTCGCGGGTCTTGTCGAACTTTGGCTTGAAGGGGATGCTGAGCTTGCGGCCGTTGGGGGCGATGAAGTCGATGCCCCAGCTCGGAATCTGGATGGGGGTGGCGGCCAGCTTGGCGTGCAGGCCGGGCTCGATGCGCTTCAACTCGTTGATGACCTTGCCACTGAGGGCATCGCCGCAGGTTTTGTCGCGCGGGAACGCGGCGCGGTCGAACAGCAGGCAGGGCTGGCCGGCGTTGGCGAGGTGCAGGGCGGCGGTGGCTCCGCCGGGGCCCGCTCCCAGAATACAGATGTCGTGATGGGGCATAATCTGCGGCGAAGTTAGCCCGCTGTAGCGGGCGCGGACTTTCAGTCCGCGAATCAAAACCTCTCACTCGCGGACTGAAAGTCCGCGCTACTTACCTTCGCCCCATGACCAACACACTCACCGGAAAAGTGGCCCTCGTGACGGGCGCTTCCAAAGGAATTGGCCGCGCCATCGCGGCGCATTTCGCCCAGCTCGGCGCCGATGTCGCCTTCACGTATTTGTCCTCAGTTGAAAAAGGCCAGGCCCTCGAAACCGAATTATCGGCCGCCGGCACCAAGGTAAAAGGCTACCGCTCCGACGCCTCCGACTACGCCCAGGCCGAGAAACTCATCGAAGACGTAGTGGCCGATTTCGGCAAGCTCGACATCCTCGTCAACAATGCTGGTATCACGCAGGATGGCCTGCTCATGCGCATGAGCGAGCAGCAGTGGGACCAAGTGCTGCAAGTCAACCTCAAGTCGGTGTTCAACCTCACTAAAGCCGCTACCAAACCCATGATGCGTGCCAAAGCCGGCTCCATCATCAACATGACCAGCGTGGTGGGCATCAAGGGCAACGCCGGGCAGGCCAACTACGCCGCCAGCAAGGCCGGCATCATCGGCTTCACCAAGTCGGTGGCCCTGGAGCTGGGCTCGCGCAACATCCGCTGCAACGCCGTGGCCCCCGGCTTCATCGAAACCGAAATGACCGACGCCCTCGACCCCAAGCAGGTGGATGAGTGGCGCAAAGCAATTCCGCTCAAGCGCGGTGGCCGGCCCGAGGATGTGGCCAAGGCCACGGCGTTTCTGGCGTCGGATGATTCGGCCTACATCACCGGCCAGGTGCTGCAGGTGGATGGCGGAATGCTGACGTAGGGGGAAATATATATGAGCCCCAGCGGGGCGGCATGTCGGCAGAAAACCACGCCTGCATTTTTTAAAAAGCCCTGGCGGGGCGACATTCATTTAACGAGTGCCGCCCCACCGGGGCTTTGCTGTTCATTGAACCCTGTTACTACCGATATACCGCCCCGCTGGGGCTTGGATTCGTCGGCTTATGGGGATTACGATAAATCAACACGCTGATATGGATTCGGATTCTGAACAATATGCCTTGGATACTTCGACAATAAATGGTCGCCAAGACTTCATCGCATTTTTGCAGCAGCTACGGATTCACTACCTGCGGAACGGAGATGAATGGGAGAACCGAAACCTTGGCGATTTTCTAGCAGCTTTGGAAGCTTATGCAGCCGATATTCCCTGCTATTACAGGAATATGTCGTTAGAAGTAAACGCCGATTCTGCTAGTTGGCGTGTCTTCGCGGATATGCTGCGTGGAGCGACTATTTATGAATAGGTTTTCTGAAACACTGTAATGCCCCGCCGGCTGCTCCTCCCCTTCCTTCTCCTGACCGCCCTAGCCCTCGCCGCCTACCCGAGCCTACACCGCCGCCTGCTCCGCTACCAAGGCCACCGCGCCGCGCAAGTAGCCACCGCCCAAATCGAACCCCAACTCCGCGACGGCGACCTGATTTTCCACACCTCCCTTTCGGCTCAGAGCCGGGCTATTCAGTTGGCCACGCACTCGGCCTGGAGCCACTGCGGCATTCTCTACCAGCACAACGGTAAGTGGCAGGTATTCGAAGCCGTGCAGCCGGTGAAGCTGACGCCACTGGCCGACTGGGTGGCGCGGGGCCAGGGCGGGCATTTCGCCACCAAGCGGCTGCGCGATGCGGCTACCGCCCTCACGCCCACCGCGCTGGCCCGGCTAAAAGCGGCCGGCCAGCCGATGCTGGGGCATAGCTACGACCTGTATTTCGGCTGGTCCGACGACCGGATTTACTGCTCCGAGCTCATCTGGAAGGTGTACGAGCGCAGCATCGGCCGGCGGCTGGGGCGACTGCAGCACCTGCGCGATTTCGACCTGAGCCACCCCGCCGTGCAGGCCAAGTTGCGGGAGCGCTACGGCGACCACCTGCCGCTGCAGGAAACAGTGATTTCGCCGGTCAGCATCTTCGAGAGCCCCGAACTGGTTGGCGTGCTCAGCCGTTGAACCGGCGGCAGGCTGCAACTTTGGCGGCGCGGGCCGACCTTTAAGGCTGATTCAATCCGACTTTCGTTTGCTGACCACCCAATATTCTCCTTGGCTCATCCTCGTCTGCCTGCTGGTGGGCGCGGGCTACGCTGCCCTGCAATACTCGGCCAAAGCGCCCTGGAGCCGGCACCTGAACTACGCACTGGCGGCCCTGCGCTTTGCCGTAGTGAGCTTTCTGTGCTTTCTGCTGCTCGGTCCGGTCATCAAAACCACCACCACGCACACCGAAGCGCCCACCCTGGTACTGGCCGTCGACAACTCGCAGTCGGTAGAGCTGTTCACGCCGAAAGATGTGCTGGGGCAGGCCGCCACGGGCCTCGCGAAGCTGGCCGAAACGCTGCGTGGCAAAGGGTTCAGTGTGGAGACGCGTACGCTCACCTCCACGCCCGCCCGCCCGGCCCGGCTCGACTCGCTGCGCTTCTCGGCCGCCGGCACCGACCTCGACCAGCTGCTGACCGGTACCCGCGAGGCCTACGACGACCGCAACCTCGTCGGCGTGGTGCTGCTTTCGGATGGCCTCGTGAACCAGGGCCGCAGCCCGGCCTACTCGGAGTTTAACTTCCCGATTTACAGCGTGGCGGTGGGCGATACCGTGCCCAAGAAGGACCTGCGCCTCACCGGGCTTACCTACAATCGGGTGGCGTTCAGCGGCAATAAGTTTCCGATTGAGGCGGAACTGGGCTTTGAGGGTTACGCCGGCGGTGCGGCCACCGTGGAGCTGCGTGAAGGCAGCCGCGTGCTCGACTCGCGCCGGGTGGCCCTGCCG
>NZ_BAAGZM010000561.1:0-2813 GCF_054778495.1 Hymenobacter agri | reverse complement strand
CGCGCCCGCCGCTACGCTGGCCCCCGAGCTACACCCGTGGCGCGAGAAGCTGCTGGCCCTGATGGCCAACGACCAGCCCTGGCTGGAGCCGGAGCTGACCCTGGCCGAGCTTGCCCACCGCCTGCGCACCAATACTTCGCTGCTCTCGCACGTCATCAATACCGGCTGCGGGCAGAACTTCAACGATTTTGTGAACAGCTACCGCGTGGCCGAGGCCGAACGCAAGCTGCAAGACCCGCGCCTGGCGCATTACTCGCTGGTTGGCATTGCGTTAGAATCGGGATTTAATTCCAAGTCCACGTTCAACCGCGTGTTCAAGAAGCTCACGGGCCGCACGCCGGGCGAGATTACTCGTCCCAAATCGTAAATGGAGGCGGCGCAAGCCTTAAGTTGAAGCGCCGGCGCGGCGGGAGAGGGGGAATTTTGGAGCATCCATTCACTAAACCCCACACTCATGAAAACGCTGTTTCGATTGCCAGCCCGCCGCGTCGTCCATTTGTCAGCTTTTGTTGGAGTAGTGTTGCTGCCCCTGCTGGGCGTGGCCGGCACCATTCACTCGCATCTGCTCATAGAGGCGGGCAAGCAGTTTATTCTGGGCGGCGAGCAGCCGGGGGCTTTCCGGGTGTCGGCGCACAACGTGGGCCCGGTGCCGGTCGAAATTCGGGAGCGGCCGCGGGGCGGGGGCATCTTCGGCAAAACCACGCTGGCTCCAGGGCAGCGCGGCGTGCTCCGGTTTGCCGAGGGCTCCACGGCCGTGCTGCTCAATCCCAGCGCCAAGCAGGCCGTGCTCGACCTCACCGTGACGGGCGACACCAAGCAACTGACCATGACCTATGAGCCGGTTTCGGAAACAGGTGCGGCGGTGAAATAGCCATTATCGGCCGGTCAGGCCGGCTGGCGACAGCTATTCAGAGCAGTTCCCAGATTGGTGTATGAGAGTAGAGACGCAACATCTTGCGTCTCATCGTTGAACGAAATCGTCTGACGGCACTACCGCTAGTTGTTCAACGACGAGACGCAAAATGTTGCGTCTCTACCTCGTTCAAACGGCTATACACTAACTTGGGAACCGCTCTAGTACCCCCAGCCCAGCCGGCGGTACACGAAGTGCAGCAGCCACAGCGGCCCGATGAGCAGAAACTGCAGGTCTTTCAGGAAGCTGGGCTTCTTGCCTTCTACCTTGTGTCCCCAGAACTGGCCCACCCAGGCCAGGGCGAAGATGATGAGGCAGATGGTCCACAGCGGCAGCACCGCCGTGCCCGCCACCACGCGCAGGGCCAGCGCCATGGCCACCCACACCAGCACCATGCCCAGCGCCAGCCGGCCGCTCAGCCGCATGTAGTAGGCGAGGGCCAGCGCCATTACCAGCGTGCCCCAGTTCAGCCAGGGGCTGATTTGCTGGATGGCCGCCGGCACCGGAATGGCCCACAACATGCCGATGATTGAGAACATAATCAGTGGCACGCACATCCAGTGCACCAGCTTGTTAGTGGGGTTCTGGTGGCTTTCGCCGTATTCGGAGAGGAGGGAGGCGAGTGAGGCCATGTGGTGGGAATTGTAGAAGATAGTGTGCCAAAGTAGCAAAAAAAAAGCGCCTTCCCGAGTGGGAAGGCGCTTTCAGTAGCGATGTAGAGACACGACACTTCGCGTCTTGGTGTTGAACGATTACCGTTGCCAACACCTTCACGGCGCGGCCACCGAGACGCGACACTTCGCGTCTCTACGTCGTGCTGGAAACCTTACGATTTCGACTTGAAGCGGCCGCGCAGGTAGGCCAGCGCGTGGGCGTGCGCCTTGGCGGCATCGTCCTTTTTGTATTTGGGGTTCGAGGGGTTGGCGAAGGCGTGGTCGGCGTCGTAGCTTTCGATAGTGACGCTTTTACCGGCGGCGGTCATGTCCTTTTTGAACTGAGCCACCATTTCGGGGTTAATCCACTTGTCCTGGGTGGCGAAGATGCCCAGCACGTCCGAATTCAGGGTTTTGAGCTTGGCCACGTCCTTTTCGGGCATGCCGTAATACATCACACAGCCAACCGTCTGCTTGCCGCCGAGGATGGCTTCCTGCAGGCTCCAGCCGCCGCCGAAGCACCAGCCGATGCTGGCCAGCTGGGCCTTGGGGCCGGCATACATCTGGACCCCTTTGAGGATGGCCACGGCGCGGTCGGTTTTCACCTCGCCCATGTACTTACCGGCGTCTTCGGGCGTGGTGGCAATTTTGCCGTCGTAGAGGTCGACGGCGATGACGTTCACGTCGGGCAGCTCGGCGGCGAAGGTGGCGGCTTCCTTTTTGATGTAGTCGTTCAGGCCCCACCATTCGTGAATCACGAACAGGTACTTGTTGCTCGACTTGGCGCTCTTGATTTCGAAGCCCTTGCCGGTGCCGCCATCGGGCGTTTTGAAAGTGATTTCCTTGCCCGCGCCCTCGTATACAAAGGGCAGCGGCGCGTCGTGGCCGCCCGAGAAATCTTTATTGGTGGCCAGCATGGCGAACGCCTCGGTGGCCGAAGCCGAGAGGTTGGCGGCCGGGCGGGCGCAGCAGCTAGCCATTTGCTGGGCCGAAGCCGAGAACGAGAAACTGAGCAGCGCCGCGCCGAACGTGAGTAGTTTTTTGATGAACATGGAGTTGGGTAAAATTGGAAACAAATGAGCAAGCGCAACAGCTAACCCGGCAAAACCTCCCGCGCAAGGTGGCGAAGTTTTGGCAGCTCGCGCGCCGCGCGGCTGTGCAGCGCCGCCGACGTGCTGTTAGCCAGCGCGTTTTCAGCAGCCAGCACGACTTCGGCAGCAAGCTCGGGGTAGGGCCCGGCCAGCCGG
>NZ_BAAGZM010000560.1:0-2822 GCF_054778495.1 Hymenobacter agri | reverse complement strand
CAGCCCGGGATAGTACACGGCCTGCACGGCCGGGTGCGCCGCCAGAAACTCGGCCACGGCCAGGGCATTATCGGAGTGCGCGGCCACGCGCAGGCGCATGGTTTTCATGCCGCGCACGCTCAGCCAGCTTTCCATGGGGCTGAGCGTGAGGCCGAACACCACGCCAATCTGGCGCAGGCGGGCGGCATCGTCGGCGGTGCGAGCTACCACGGCGCCGGCCGTCACGTCGGAGTGGCCGGCCAGGTACTTGGTTACGCTGTGCAGCACGAGGTCGGCCCCATAGGCCAGCGGCCGGGTCAGCACCGGGGTCGAAAATGTGTTATCGACCACCAGCTTCAGGCCGTGGCGGTGGCATTCGTCGGCCGCCGCGCGCAGGTCCACCACGCGCAGCAGCGGGTTGCTCATGGTTTCGCACAGCAGCAGGCGGGTGGTGGGCTGCACGTAGGCCGCCAGGTCGTACAGGCTTTCAAACGGCACATACGTTACCGCAATGCCCAGCCGCGACAGCTCCAGGTTCAGCAGCGCCGCCGAGCCGCCGTAGATGTCGGCCGCGCACAGCACGTGGTCGCCGGCCTGGCAGTAGGTCATGAGGGCCGCGAAGATGGCCGCCATGCCCGAGCCCGTGGCCACGGCGCCCGCGCCGCCTTCCCAGCGGTTCACGGCTTCGGCCAGCTCGTCGGAGTTGGGGTTGCCGTTGCGCGAGTACAGGTAGCGGCTGCCCGGCTCGTCGAAGTACTGCTGCACCGCGTCCAGGTCTTCAAACTTGAAGACCGAGGTTTGGTAGATGGGCGTGATTTTGGGCTGAATATTCGGCGTTTTCATGGGGCGCGGTTGGTACCAGTGGGCGGCCCGCAAAGGTAGCCCAAGACCCGTCAGGCGGAGTACCCCGAAATTTCATTTAGGGATGGGCGCACGATATGGACAGCTTCGTTCTTGCATCCCGAAATGAAATTTCGGGGTACTCCGCCCCTTAGCCTTCCGGGGCGGTGGGCGTGTTCAGCACGGGCGGCGGCGTGGGGGCCTGCGCCAGCAGGTAGGCCCGGTTCTCGCGCCGGAACACCTCCATCAGCACCAGGAAGTACGACACCAGCAGCGGCCCTACCACCAGCCCGATAAGCCCAAAAATCTCCACGCCCAGCACCAGCCCCACCAGCGTCACGAGGGGGTGAATATCGCCCATGCGCTTGGCCAGCATGATGCGCAGCACGTTATCGACGTTGATAATAATGATGAAGCCCACCAGCAGAATGCCAATGGCCTGCCCGTTGTGCCCCTCCGAAAACTGGTAGAGCGCCGCCGGCCCCCACACCAACGGCGTGCCCAGCACTGGCAGAAACGCCATGAAAAACGCCACCACACCCCAAAACAGCGCATCGGGCACGCCAAAAATCCACAGCGTAAGCCCCGTCAGGATGGCCTGCACCAAGGCCACCAGCACCTGCCCGAGCACGTTGGCGTTCACGTTGTTTTTCAGCGACTCGCCCAGGCTGTCCAGCGTGTCGTTGCGGAACGGCAGGTAGCGGTGCAGCCCCAGCAGGAAGTAGGTTTCCTGCATGAACATGTAGTACATCGTGAACAGCATGAGGCCCACAATCACCAGAAAGTTGAGGGCGCTGCTGGCCAGCGTGGGTATCCAGCCGCTCACCTTGGCGCCGGCCTGTAGCAGCACCTGCCGCACGTTCAGCTGCTCGGCAATCTTGAAGCCGACGGCTTTTTCTACCCGGTGTACTATCTCCAGAATCTGCTCGGGGTTCTTGGCGAAGACAACCAGCCGGTCGAGCAGCAGTGAGCTCAGCGCGTAGAACGGCACCACCAGCACCACCACCGTAATCAGCAGGATACCGATGGTGACCAGCCGCGCGTTCCAGCGCCGCTTGTGCACCAGCGCCACCCACCACGGCCGAAACACCACAAACAGAATGCCCGCCGCCAGAAACGCCGTGAGGTACTGCGCCAGCCCCAGCAGCATCAGCACTGCCAGCCCCAGCAGCGAGGCCACCAGCAGCACGTAGCGCTGCCGCGGCGTGTAAATATTCTCAACGGCGGCGAATAGATTAAATGGTTTTTGCATAAAAAGTCGAGGGCCACCGTGGCCCGGTTGCTGGGCTATACGGCCCGCACCGGTTTTGGCTGGCCATTTCCCAACCAAAAAAGCCTTCCCCACAGTAGGGAAGGCTTCTTCATGAACAGTTTGCTCCGGCTTAAGCTAGAGCTTCTGCAGGGCGCTGGCGAAGCTGTCGGCGGCTGGGCCGCCATTGGGCAGCTTGCGCAGCCGCTCCTGGTACGCCAGGGCCTTATCCTTCTGCTTCAGCTCGATGGCCATGCGCGTCAGGTTCATCAGCGTCGACATATCGTTCGGGTCGAGCGCGTCGGCCTGTTGCATCTTCTCGTACGATTCCTGAGTTTTGTGTAGGTGCGCGTAATACACGCCCATGTTAAAGTAACCCAGCGAATTCTGCGGGAAATACTGCTCCAGCAGCTCCGCAATGGGACGGCCGTTTTCCAGGCCTTTATCGCCGGGCTGCTTCCAATAGTTGCTGGCGAAAGGCTCGATGGCAGACGGCAAGAAGACTTCTTCCGGCCCCGGCAGCGGCACACCGTCGCGCCACAGCCACGGCTTGCCGCCGTTCTTGCGGGCCTCCAGCGTTTCGCGGATGGTTTGCAGCAGCGGCCCCGGCTGGCCCGCCATTTCGTAGCTTTTGGCCAGGCCCATGCGCATGTCCAGCCGCTCGGGTGCCAGCGCAATGCCCTGCTTCAGCGCCGCCGCGGCCTGGGCCATCACAGCCGGGTCATAGCTCACCATCATCTGCGGGCGCGGCGCG
>NZ_BAAGZM010000559.1:0-2826 GCF_054778495.1 Hymenobacter agri | reverse complement strand
ACCACGCGCCGGCCGTTCACGCGCACCGAGGCGTCGGCCACGGCGCGGGCCCCAAAAATGGTTTGGAGCAGCACCGACTTGCCGCTGCCGTTGCGGCCCAGCAGGCCCACAATCTGGCCGGTTTGCACCCGCAGGTAGATGCTGCCCAGCACCTGCCGCCCCCCAAATTCAATGCGAATGCCGTCGGCCTCCAGCACCTGCGGGCCGGCCGGGTTTGTGTGAGGCTTGCTCATGCGAATACGGCCAGCATCAGTCCCACGCCGCCCAGAAACAGCGCGCCATCGAACGCCACCACGCCGGCCCACAACTGGCGGCGCGAAATATTCAGGTTGAAGAAAAACCAGTATTGCCCCGGCCGCAGCTGCTCCGACAGGTACCACACCACCGGCGCGGTAGCCAGCTTGGCCAGCAGCAGCCCCGGCAGCAGGCCGGCGCGCCACCAGCCTTCGAGCAGGCCCGGCAGCAGCACGGCCAGCACAATCAGCCCCGAAATACCCAGCATGAACGGGGCCACGCTGCGATAGAACAGGCCCACGGCCCGCAGTTGAGTAGTCAGAAGCGACATCAGAAATGTTTGGTTCGGCTTCCCAACGCGGCGGGCCGGCGTTTATTCTACCCGGCCAGCCCGGGCGAATATCGGGAACGTGGCGCGGCGCGGCTCCGGCCCCCACAGGTGCGTCAGCTCGTCGGCTACCAGGGCCACCATGTCGGCCCCGGCGTGCTGCCGGGCGTAGTTGGCCGTGGCCGACCAGGTGCGCAAATAGTTCAGCATATCGTCGGCCGTCCAGTGCTTTTCTACGGCGAAGCGGGCGTGCTGCACGTCGGCAAAGGGGAAGGGCAGGTTGGCGTATTCGTTTTCGATGTGGCGGCGGTTGGCATCCCAATACGGAGCCGAGGTGACGTCGTGAAATTCGTCGAGCACGCGGTTCAGCTCGGGCGTTTCGAGGCGGCACAGGTTGTAGCCCCATTCGGCCAGCACCGCACCGGGACGGGCTACGCGGCGCACTTCGGTGTGGTAGGCTTCGCTGTCGAACCAGTGCACGGCCTGGGCCACGGTGATAAGGTCGAAGCGCTGGTTGGGGAAGGGGGTGTGCTCGGCCGTGGCTTTTTGGTAGTGAATATTGGGCCGGGCCGTCGCTTGGGCCAACTGGTTTTCGCTGAGGTCGGTGGCATCGACGCGCACGAAGTTGTCGGCCAGCACGGCCGCTACCTGGCCGTTGCCGGTGGCGCAGTCCCAGGCGCGCTCGCGGCTTTCTACCTGCGGCAGCAGCCAAGCGTAGAGCTCGGGCGGGTAGGCAATGCGGTAGCGGGCGTAATCAGCGGCCTGGGTGGAGAAACGGTCGAGCGTGGGCATGGATATGGGCTGGATTGGGAGATGTAAAGAACGTCAGACGGCGCGCAGCCGGGCTACCTCACCCCCGGCCCCTCTCCTCAGGAGAGGGGAGCCTGCCGAAATCTTTATCTAGGAAATTATCCGCGCCGCCGTGGCTCCCCTCTCCTGGGGAGAGGGGCCGGGGGTGAGGTTTCTCGTCCGTATCTTTACCTCAAATCAAGCGGTTTGCTGGCCAGCAATCAAGGTCAGCCTTTTACCATTTTCAATAAGCTGAACCTTGACGTTTCACGAATTTAACCTCCACGACGACCTGCTTTCTGGCATCGACGCCATGAACTACCAGCAGGCCACCCCCATTCAGGAGCAGGCCATCCCCAAAATCCTCGAAGGTAAAGACCTGATTGCCTGTGCCCAAACCGGCACCGGCAAAACCGCCGCCTACCTGCTGCCGCTGCTCGACAAGATTTCGCACGCCAAGCACGGCCACACTACCACCCTCATTCTGGTGCCCACCCGCGAGCTGGCCACCCAGATTGATGAGCAGGTGATGGGCTTTGGCTACTACGTGGAAGCCAGCTCAATAGCTATTTACGGCGGCGGCAAATCGGAGAACTGGGAGCAGCAGAAACGCGCCCTCACTTCCGGCGCCGACATCATCATCGCCACGCCCGGCCGCCTTATTGCCCACTTGCAGATGGGCTACGTGAAATTCGACCAAATCAAGTACCTGGTACTCGACGAGGCCGACAAGATGATGGACATGGGCTTCAGCGACGATATCTTCAACATCGTGCGCCAGCTGCCCAAAGAGCGCCAGACGCTGCTGTTCTCGGCCACCATGCCGCAGAAAATCCGGGAGTTTTCGCAGCAGATTCTGCAGAACCCCGACGAAATCCGGCTGGCCGTATCGAAGCCCGCCGCCGGCATCGACCAGCAGTTCTACATGGCGTACGACCGCCAGAAAATCTACATCCTCGAGCACATCATCAAAACCCAGGATGTGCAGAGCATGGTGCTTTTCACCAGCCAGAAAGCGGCTGTGGGCGGCATCGTGAAGGCCGTGAACAAGCTCGGCATTGAAGCCCGCGGCATCAGCTCCGACCGCACCCAGGAGGAGCGCGAGGAAATCATGCGCGCCTTCAAAAACAAGCAGTTTCCCATCCTGGTAGCCACCGACGTGCTCAGCCGCGGCATCGACATCGACTCGCTGAGCCACGTGGTGAACTACGACATCCCGCGCGCCGCCGAGGACTACGTGCACCGCATCGGCCGCACGGCCCGCGCCGCCACCAAAGGCACCGCCATCACCTTCATCTCGGACCAGGACCAGGACCGGGTGGTGAAGATTGAAAAGCTTATCGAGCGCGACATCGAGAAGCAAAAAATCACCGAAGAGTTGGGCTTGGGCGAAGCGCCCGAGTTCGACCCCAAGCGCTTCGCCGGCCTGGGTGGTAAAATTGGCGGCCGCCCCGCCCGCGGCGGTAGCGGGGGCG
>NZ_BAAGZM010000558.1:0-2830 GCF_054778495.1 Hymenobacter agri | reverse complement strand
CGTGCTGCACCTCGATAGGCGGCGGCGGCGCCTGCTCACGGGCTGCGGTGCGGCGGCAGGCGTGGCGGCCATCTTCAATTCGCCCATTGCGGGCGTGCTGTTCGCGGTCGAAACCATTTTGCTGGAGTTGCCAGCGCAGTATTTTATTCCGCTGCTCATTTCATCGGCCACGGCCACGGTGGTGTCGAAAGCATTGTACGCGGGCCAGCCGTTCGTGCTCATTACCACGAGCTGGCCGGTGGATGCAGTGCCGTTTTACGTGCTACTTGGGCTATTCACGGCTTTTTTCTCGGTATACATGATTCGGACCTACCACTGGTTCGACCATTTCTTTGAGCGCTGGCCCGGGCTGAACTGGCGCAAGGTGCTGGTGGCCGGGGCGTTGCTGGGCGGGCTGATTTTCCTGTTTCCGACGCTCTACGGCGAGGGCTATAATACGGTGGAGCTGCTGCTGCGCGGCCACGCCGAACACCTCACCGACGGCAGCATTTTTTCGGTGTATCACGACAATAATCCCTGGCTGCTGCTGGTGCTGGTGCTGTTCAGCATGCTGCTGAAGGTGGTGGCAACGAGCATCACGGTGGGTGGCGGCGGCAACGGCGGCATGTTCGGCTCGTCGCTGTTTTCGGGGGCGCTGGCGGGGTTTTTCTTCGCCCGGCTCATCAATCTGAGCGGCGTCATTCATATTCCGGAGGTGCATTTTGTGGTGCTGGGCATGGCCGGCACGCTGGCGGGCGTCATTCACGCGCCGCTCACGGCCATCTTCCTCATTGCCGAAATCACGGGCGGCTACGCGCTGTTTGTGCCGCTGATGCTGGTGAGCTCGGCCTCCTACCTCATTACCAAATACTTCGAGCCGTATTCGGTGTACACGCGCAAGCTCACTACGCGCGGCGTCGACGTGTACGCCAACCGCGACCGCGGCCTGCTGGCCCAGCTCGACCCGCGCAAGCTGCTCGAAACCGACTTCATTCCGGTACGGCCCACCACCACGCTGGGCGAGCTGGTGGAGGTATTCCGGCACGCCTCGCGCAACCTATTTCCGGTGGTGGCGGCGGGCGGGCGGCTGCTGGGCGTGGTGTCGCTCGATTCGGTGCGCGACGCGCTGTTCGACGACGCCCACTACGCCACCACCACCGTGGGCGAGCTCATGAAGCCCGCCCCCGCCGTGGTGGGACCCAACGACGACCTGGGCCACACCCTGGCCCTGCTCGACCGCCACGGTGCCTGGGCCCTGCCCGTGTGCGAAGAAGATGGCCGCTATCTCGGCTTTATCCTGAAATCGACCATTCTGGTGCGCTACCGCAAGCAGCTCATCCAGGAAAGCGAAGCCTAGTTTTTAGCTAATCGTCTGTCATCTTGAGCGGAGCGAAGGACCTTCTCCTGTATGAATACTTCGTGCACGCGTGAGAAGGTCCTTCGCTCCGCTCAGGATGACAAACAGGTCAATATTCGCCCAGCGCCGGCGCTTTGCGGGCCAGCTGCAGGCCCACCATCATGAGCAGGCCTGTTAGCAGAATGACGACAAACAGCATGTTTTCGCTCACTTCGCCAATGAGCAGGCGGGGCGGAATGCTGTAGAACAGAAGTACCGAAATGAGGCCTTTGGGCGCAATGAACAGCTCCGGAATGAGGTCGGTTTTGGCGATGTAGCGCAGGTAGACGTAGCGCACCAGCGTGAGCACACCCACAATCAGCGCCCCTTGCAGCAGCAAGCTGAAGCTAACTAAATTGCTGAGGGTGATGGAATAGCCGAAAAGCAGGAAGAAGAAAGTACGAATCAGAAAAGCCGATTCGGCGGTGATGCTCTTGAGCTGGTGCAGCTGGCCGGCCAGCTCCTCGGGGTGCAGGAAGCGGCGCAGCAGGGGGTGTTTCAGCAGCTGGTCGGCGTTGTTGACGGCTAGGCCGAAGGCCAGCACCAGCACCAGCGACGAGAGGTGCAGCTTCTTGGCGATGCTGTAGATGAGCACCAGAAACGCGAACAGCAGGAAAAACTTGACGTGCGAGCGCAGCCGCCCCAGCAGCCAGGCCAGCAGCGCGGTGCTGAGCACGGCCACCACAGCCACAGCCAGCACATCGCGCCCAAAAGTGACGATGGACCAGCCCTGCGCGAAATTGTCCTGCAAGATGAAGTTGAATAGCATGATGCCCACGATGTCGGAAAACGTGCTTTCGTACACGATGAACTCCTGCTTGTCGCCGCCCAGGCCGGCCACGCTGGGAATGGCCACGGCGCTGCTCACCACGGCCAGCGGCACGGCATTGAGCAGGCAGCTTTGCCAGCGGGCCCCCACGTAGAAGTGCAGCAGCGCCGCGATGGCCGCCACCTGCACGCCCATGATGAGCACCGCCGCCAGAAACGACCGTCGGATGAGCGGGGCCTTGTCGTGGGTGAGGCGCAGGTCGAGCGAGCCTTCCAGCACAATCAGGATAAGGCCCACGATGCCAAATAATTGCAGCAGCACCGGCGGCACGGCCACGGCCACGCCCCAGTAGTTGGCGGCTTGACTGAGGGCGATGCCCGCCAGCAGCAGCAGCAGCACCGATGGCACTTTGGTGGCCCGGGCGGCGAGGTCGAACACGTACGATAGCAGCACCGCCAGGCTCAGGCCGATGAGAATGGTGTATGGTCCCATAGTTGACTGTGCTAACGGCCGGGCTCGGGCCGGGGTTAGGCTTGCGGGCCGGGGCCCGTACCTTTGCCGCGCCCTTTCGGGGAGCGCAATGGCCCATTTTTCCTCTTGTAAGCATGCCTAAAAGTTCGGGAATCGTGGCCATCATCGGCGGCGGGCCGGCCGGGCTGCTGGCGGCCCAGCGGCTGGCCGAAGCC
>NZ_BAAGZM010000557.1:0-2834 GCF_054778495.1 Hymenobacter agri | reverse complement strand
CGGCGTTTGGGCCCGGGCGGCGGGCACCAGCGCCAGCGTGCCCACCAGGCCAGCCAGCAGTCGCCGCTTCGCCAATTTACTGAAGGCGGCAGTAGTGCGTATGTTCATCTTGCAGAAAAATAATCTTCGGAAAGTAGCAGTAGCAGGTCGTTGAAGCTGAATCGGCAGCGAGCGAATTTTATTACGCCGCCAGCTTACTCCAGAGTGGCAATATGGGTAACTTGGTGTACCCAGCTCAGCTGCCGCAAGTAAGCCAGGGTGATGTCTTTGATGGGGCTGTCCATTTCGATGAACTGTCGGGCGGCATCGTTGCGGCCCTTGCGGCTCACGAACATCGTGGCAATGTTGCACTGGTCGTGGGCGATGACGGAGGCGATGAAGGCAATGGAGCCCGGCACGTCGTCGGCATCGATGATGAGCGTGTGCAGGCTACCCGAAAAGTCGGCCGGAAAGCCGTCGACTTCCACAATGCGGATGACGCCGCCGCCCCGGCTCTGGCCCACCACCTCCACGCGGCGGCCGGTGTGGCCATCCAGCAAATTCAGCTTGATGGTGTTGGGGTGCATGGTGGAGGCGTTGCCCACGCTCTGAAACGTGTAGTGCAGCCCGGCGGCCTCGGCGTGCTCGAAGGCGGTGCGGATGCGGGTGTCGTCGGGCGCGTAGCCCAGCAGGCCGGCCACAATGGCGCGGTCGGAGCCGTGGCCTTCGTAGGTGCGGGCAAAGGAGTTGTAGAAGGTGATGAGCGCCTCGGTGGGCAAGGCCCCGAGAATGCGGATGGCGGCCCGGGCAATGCGCACCACGCCGGCCGTGTGCGACGAGCTGGGCCCAATCATCACGGGGCCAATCATGTCAAAAATACTGGATTTTTCGGCCATAGCTGGGCGCAGGGAAAAACGTTGCGGCCCTAAAAGTAGGGCCTGCCGCGCGCTTCAGCCGGCAAAGCGACGGCGGGACGGGGCTATTTTTTGGGCCGCCAGCCCAAGGATGCAGGTTGCCGGCCGAAGGTTGCCCCATGCGGTAACGCAATTTTCCGATATTTGTCGCCGCCCCACCCGGCAATTACCTCCCACCACCCCTCTCACCACCACCCCATGTCCCCCGCTCCCACCCCGGACGAGTTTTCGCCGGCCGTTTACGAGCAGCTGCGGCGCTTGCAGGCCCGCTATGCTCCTGATGGCCAAGACTTGGCCGCCTACCTCGAAGGCCTCTACCACGCCAAATACATCAACTATTGGGACTACATCGAGCTCGATACGCTGCTGTCCATCCAACGCCCGCTCACCAACATCCCCGATGAGCGCATTTTCATCATGTACCACCAGATTTCGGAGCTCTACTTCAAGCTCTGCCTCTGCGAGTACGAGCAGATTGGCGACCTGCAGCACCCTACGCTGGGCGAAGTGGTGCTGCGCCTGGGCCGCATCAACCGCTATTTCGAGAACCTGATTGACTCGTTCGACGTGATGGTCGACGGCATGGACAAGGAGCAGTTTCTCGATTTCCGCATGGCCCTGATGCCGGCTTCCGGCTTTCAGAGCGTGCAGTACCGCATGATTGAGATTGCCAGCACGGCCCTCGAAAACCTCACTGACAAGGTGAAGCGCCAGGCGCTGGGCGAAGCCTCAGCCCACGACTACGACACGCTGCTGGGCTGCATTTACTGGAAAGCCGGTGCCACCATCGAAGCCAGCGGCGCCAAGGCCCTTACGCTCATCGAGTTCGAACGTAAGTACACCGCCGACCTCGTGCGCCACGCCGCTGCCTTCCACGACCGCAACGTGTGGGCCGTGGTGCAGCGCCTCTCGCCCGACGAGCAGCAGCACCCGCGCATGCTGCGCGCCCTGCGCCAGCACATCGTGAGCGTGAACGTGAACTGGCCGCTGATGCACTACAAATCGGCCGTGCGCTACCTGCAGCGCAACCCCACCGACGTGGCCGCCACCGGCGGCACCAACTGGCGCAGCTACCTGCCGCCCAAGTTTCAGCGCCGCATCTTCTACCCGCAGCTATGGAACGCCCAGGAACTCGAAGACTGGGGCAAGGGCTGGGTGGAAAGCGTGCTGAGCGAGAGCGTGCCCGCTTAAGCAGGTAGTTGCCCTAAAAATCTTCGGGTGCTTGAAATGCTCACGACCACGGCGGCTTGGCTGCCTTGGTCGTGCCAGCAGCGCTGTGCCAGCGCTGTGCCAGCGCTGCGCCCGGCTTATGCGGTACCGCGTGTCGGCCGCCGTGGAGTACACATTGCGGCGGGCGCCGGCCGGCACGGACGCATAGCTGCACATCGTGCCCAGGCTGGACAATGCGGCGGACTTCGCCTAGTTCGCCGCAGGACTGCCTCACGGTCAGGGCCCTGGCCGGGCTATTCGGCTAACGATACAGCACTTGGCTGCAGGAAGGTCCGTGCGCGCTGGCGGGCGGGCGCATTATTGGGCCAATTACTTACGGTTCAGTTGATTTAGCCTGGGAAGCGTGGGGCTACCGGCATGCTACATCCGGGCTACCTTTGCGGTGCCCACCCGCCCGCTCGAATTGCATGCCTCAGCCGCCCCGCCCGTCCTCCTGCCCCACCACCGACGAGCTGCTGGAAGCCCTGCCCTGGGGCGTGCTGGCGCTCGACGAGGAGCTGGTTATCCGGCAGGTGAACCCGCAGATGAGCCGCTGGCTGGGGAACGCCCCCGCCGGGCTGCTGGACCAGCCCCTGGCCGACGCCGGCCTGCCAATGGCTGTGTATACGGCTGTCCTGCAACTGCTCGACCCCGACGAAGCCGGTACGTGCGAAGTGCTGATACCCAACACCGGCGCCTGGCTCACGCTCTCGGCCCGCCGGCGGCCCGGCG
>NZ_BAAGZM010000556.1:0-2836 GCF_054778495.1 Hymenobacter agri | reverse complement strand
ACCTACCCCACCCTGCTGCGCCCCGTGCACCGGGCGGTGGCAGCCGCCGGCACCAAGTGCGTCCTGTTCGTCAGCTCGACCAGCGTGTATCCCAACGAGCCCCGCGTGATGTACGAGGCCGACGCCGTGAGCACCCGCGATGCTGCGTCTGACGTGCTGCGCGCCGAGGGCCACTTCGTGCCCCGCTACGGGCAGTGGAAAAGCACCGTGGTGCGGCTAGGCGGTCTGTTCGGCCCCGAGCGAGCGCCCGGCCGCTTCCTGGCCGGCCGCCAGGGCCTCGACCAAGGCAACGCGCCCGTGAACCTCGTGCACCTCACCGATGTGGTGGGTGTGCTGTCCGGCATCATTCAGCAAGGGCTGTGGGGCCATACCTTCAACGTGTGCGCCGCCCAGCATCCGCGACGGCGCGACTTCTACCCCGCCGCCGCGCAGTTCCTGAAGCTGGAAGCGCCTGTGTTTAAAGAAGAAGCCCAGACAACGGTAAGCGGCAAAACCATCGACAGCAGCCTGGTTCGCAACTTACTGACTTATCAGTTTCAGCACGACGACGTGGTGGCCGCGCTGGCGTACTGCTAACGCAGGTACTCAGCACGGCTTGTTGCTACATCGGCACCGACCGCGACTCGGCTCCCGCCCGGCCGGCGTACCTTTGCGCGGTGAAATCTGACGTTGCCATACTTCCCGTGGCGGTACTCGGAGGCGGCGCGGCGGGCTTTTTCGGAGCCATTGCCTGTGCCGAAGCCAACCCGAGTCAACCCGTTATCCTACTCGAAAAAACCGGCAAGCTGCTGGCTAAGGTGCGCGTGTCGGGCGGTGGGCGCTGCAATGTCACGCACGCCTGCGAGTCGCCGGCCCAACTGGCGGCGCATTACCCGCGCGGCAGCAAGCCGCTAAAAAATGCCTTCCGGCAGTTCGGTGTGCCCGATACTATTGCGTGGTTTGCACGGCGCGGCGTGCAGCTGAAAACGGAGGCCGACGGCCGCATGTTCCCGACCACCGACTCCAGCGAAACCATTGCCCGCGCCCTCGAAGAAGCCGCCCGGCTGGCCGGCGTGCGCATCGTCACCAACGTCGGCGTTGAGGAGATTCAGCCGCTGGCAGCCGGTGGGTTTCAGCTGAAGCTGAGTGGCAGCGGCGCCAGCCAGTTCGGTGGCAGCCTGGCCGTCAGCCGCCTGCTCGTGGCCACCGGCGGCAACCCCAAACCGGCCAACTACGATTGGCTGCGCGCCTTGGGCCACCGCATTGCCGAGCCCGTGCCTTCGCTCTTTACCTTCAACGTGCCCAACTCGCCCCTGAGCGAGCTCATGGGCGTGAGCGTGCCCCAAGCCCGCGTGGTGCTGGCCGGCGAAAAGTTGCAGTACGAGGGCCCGCTGCTCATCACGCACTGGGGGGTGAGCGGCCCGGCCGTACTCAAGCTCTCGGCCTGGGGCGCACGCCGCCTCAGCGAGCTGGGCTACGTGGGCACGGCGCTTATCAACTGGATTCCAGCGCATACCGACGAAACGCTGCGCCCCTGGCTGCAGCAGTTCCGGCAGGAAAACGGCAAGAAGACTGTGGCCAGCAACCCGCTCTTCGGCCTGCCGCAGCGCCTCTGGCGCAACCTCGCCGAGCAAGCCGGCATCGCCGCTGAAACCCGCTGGAGCGACCTGCCCGCCAAAACCCAAAACCGCCTGCTGGAACTGCTGCTGCGCACCCCTCTGGCCGTGCGCGGCAAAACCACTTACAAAGAAGAATTCGTGACCTGCGGCGGGGTTTCGCTCGACGAAATCGACCTCAAAACCATGCAAAGCCGCCGCGTGCCCGGCCTCTATTTCGCCGGCGAAGTGCTCGATATCGACGGCATCACCGGCGGCTTCAATTTCCAGGCCGCCTGGACCACGGGTTTCTTGGCGGGCCGGGCAATGGCGGGTGAGAAGTAGAACGTCATGCTGAGCTTGATTACAACTCAAGCAGCCCAACTGTAACCTTCCCAACCAACAAAGAGTAAATAGAGGCACAATCTTTCACCTCAAATTACTCTTTCCAAATGGAAGCCAAAGCCACCCAAGCCCTGCTCAACGAACTAGTTGAAACCCTCAAAGACGGTCAGAAAGGCTACGCCGACGCCATGACCGACGTCGAAGATTCGCAACTGAAGGAAACCTTTAAAAAGTACGCTGCTCAGCGCGCCGAGTACATCACTGAGATTGAGGACCAGATGTTCAAGCTGAACCTCAAGCCCGACGAAGAGTCGTCGGTGACCGGCACCATTCACCGCGCCTGGATTGACCTGAAATCGGCCCTTACCAGCAAAGACAACAAAGCCGTCCTCAACGAGTGCGAGCGCGGCGAAGACTACGCCAAGAAAGCCTACCAGACTGCCCTCAAAGTAGAAGACCTGCCCGCCGCCGTAAAATCGGTTATCGAAAAGCAGTACCAGGGCGTACAAGCCGCTCACGACGAAATCAAGTCGCTGCGCGATTCGTCCAAATAATTGCCATTGGCTTTTTCTTAAAGCCCGTTCAATAAAAAAGGCCGCTCAATTGAGCGGCCTTTTTTGTATCTAACTAATTCACTTATACTAAACACATAGTCTGGATAATCCAGGTCACCTAACGGATTCACGAATAGCCTATTCGTCAAAGTTGTCGTTGCGGGGAGCACGGGGCGCGGGGCGCGTATCGTACTCGCGGGGCGTGCCGTAGCTAGGCTTGTTGCCATAGCTGGGCTTATTGCCGTAGCTCGGCTTGTTGCCGTAGCCGCCCTCGCGGCGCTCGCCGCCACCGTAGCCGCTGCGGTTGCCGTAGCTGCTGCCGCCGTCGCGGTTGCCTTTGTAGCCACCGCCGTAGCCACCCTC
>NZ_BAAGZM010000555.1:0-2839 GCF_054778495.1 Hymenobacter agri | reverse complement strand
GGCGGGCGCGTACCGGTGACGACCATGCTGCTGGCCGGCATTGCCGTGAACGCGCTGGCGGCCGGCGGCACCGGCTTCCTCTCCTACATCGCCCGCGACCCACAGGCCCGCTCCATTACCTTTTGGAGCCTGGGTAGCTTTTCGAGCGCCGACTGGCCTTCGCTCTACCTCGTGGGCACCGTTACGGCCGTGGGCGGGCTGTTGGCGCTGCGCTATGCCAATGCCTTGAATGCCCTGCAGTTGGGCGAAAACGAAGCCGAATACCTGGGCATCGACGTGCGGCGGCTGCAAAACCGCGTGTTGCTGCTCAATACGCTGCTCGTTGCAGTGGCCACGGCCACGGTGGGCGTCATCGGGTTTGTAGGGCTGATAGTGCCACACTTGCTACGGCTGCTGCGCCTGACGGACAACCGTACGCTCTTGGTAGGTTCGGGGCTGCTGGGGGCAGTACTGCTGGTGGTATCCGATACGGTGGCGCGCACCATCATCGCCCCGGCCGAATTACCCATTGGCGTGCTCACGGCGGTGGTGGGCGCGCCGGTGTTTCTGGGGCTGCTGGCGAAGCACCGCATTGCGGGGTTGGGTTGATGTCTTCGACCAGCAGCGTAACGTGCTTATTTCCCTTATAACTCCCCTCTCCACCCGTGCTTAGCCTCGACCGCGCCTCCTTCACTATTCAGGGCAAAACGCTGCTCCACGAAGCCACGCTGGCCTGCCGGCCCGGTGAGATGACCGTGCTACTGGGTCCCAACGGCGCGGGCAAAACCACGCTGCTACGCCTGCTGGCCGGCCTTTATGCCCCTACCGCCGGCCGCGTGCAGCTCGACGGGCAAAACCTGTACGACTTCGACCGCAGCGTGCTGGCGCGGGCGCGGGCCGTGCTCTCACAGGAAATTCACTTGGCGTTTCCGATGACGGTGGAGGACGTGGTGCTGATGGGCCGCTACCCGCACCACGGCCGCAGCACGCCGGCCCGCGACCAAGCCATTGCTCGGCAAGCCCTGGCCACGCTGGGCCTGGCCAGCTTTGCCGGACGCGACTACGGCACCCTGAGCGGCGGTGAGGCCCAGAAAGTGCAGATGGCGCGGGTACTCACCCAAAGTTGGGAGCCGCCCACGGCCGGCAGCCGCGTGCTGCTGCTCGACGAGCCGGTGGCCAGCCTCGACATTCAGTACCAGCACCAGTTGTTGCAAGTGGCGCGGCAGCGGGCCCACGAGCAGGCCATTGTCGTCACCATTCTGCACGACATCAACCTGGCCCTGGCCTACGCCGACCGTGTGGTGCTCCTGAAAAATGGCCGCATCCAGCACATAATTGAGCAACCCGCGGCCCTCACAGCCGAGGTGCTGCGCGACGTATTCTCAGCCGATTTGCGGGTGGTTGCCAATCCCCTCACCGGGCGACCGCTAGTCGTGTATGCCGGCCCGGCCGAGGCATCGCCCAACAGCGCGTTATCGTAGTAGTTCGACCGGCATTTTAGCGCAACTCGTGGCGGTCGAAGGCGGCCTGCAAATCGTCGCGCATGGCCTGGAAGCGGGCAATGGCGGCGGCCAGAAACTCGTCATCGAGCAATTCGCGCACTTCGGCATCGGAGCCGGTGAGCAAGTCGAGCTCGGCCACTTTGTAGGTCTGTTCGAGGTTTCCCTGCTCCAGCTTCAGCAGGAACTTACCGTTCCAAGCCAGCAGGGTGATTTTGACGGCGGGATGAGGGATATCAGCAACGTGACGCATAAGCAGGAAAACAGGGCCGCAAAGGGCCACGAAGGTACTAAGCTCGACCTAACTCCTCCCGTGCCGCCTGCGTAAAAACGGCGTGGCCCACCGACCTAGGCCGTTTCTTTCCACATTCAATTACCTACTGTCATGCCCCAGGGAGATAAGTCGAAATACACCGACAAGCAAAAGCGTCAGGCCGAACACATCGAAGAAGGCTACGAGAAGCGCGGAGTGTCTGAGAAAGAGGCCGAAGCCCGTGCCTGGGCCACGGTAAATAAAAATGACGGCGGGGGGAAACAACCCGGCGGCTCGGGCCGTAAAAAGGCCGAATAAAAATTTCTTGGTACGTTCTAACGCCCCAAGTGGCTGTCACCTCACAAAAGCAAGGCCTCCCGCAATCGTTTGTGGGAGGCCTTGCTTTTGCGCTTCTACGCATCTTACTACGGTTTCCGGGCCACCATTTTCACGAGCCGCAGCTGCTGCTTCGTGAAATCGGCGGTACCGATGGGCTCTTCGTAGCGCACGATTTTCAGGCCGGCAGCCTGGTAAAGCTTCGGCAGCTCATCGGTCTTGAAGAACACGCGGTAGTCGCCGTCGACAACCTGAATTTTCTCGGTGGCATCCATGTGGAAGGCTTCGAGCACCACGAGGCCGCCGGGTTTCAGGGCTTTTTGCACGCGGGCGGCGTAGTCGCGGCCGCCGGCGTAGCTCAGCACGATGAGGTCCCACTTGTTGGTGCCCCAGTCGTATCTGGCCATGTCGGCTACTTCGGTGGTGAGGGGCACGCCCAGCTGATGGGCCCGGGCCTGGGCGTAGGCCAGCGCCTTTTCGGCTACGTCGACGCCCGTGACCTGCCAGCCCTGCTGGGCCAGGTAAATGGCGTTGCGGCCCTCGCCCATGTCGGCGTCGAGGGCAGTGCCAGGCTGATGCCCCTTCACGGTTTCGACCAGCAGGGCATTGGGCTTTTCGTTGAGGGTGCGGGCCCGGGCGAGGGAGTCGGTGAGGATGTAGTTCCAGCGAATGCGGGTGCGCTCGGCCAGCAGGCGCTTGTGCTCGGCCAGCTGGGCGGCGGTGGGGTTGGCGGGTAGCACCGGCTCGGGGCCGATGCCGGGAATGGGCGGCA
>NZ_BAAGZM010000554.1:0-2839 GCF_054778495.1 Hymenobacter agri | reverse complement strand
CGCCACGGCCAGCGCGGGGCGGCGCGGCGCACGGAGCGGGAGGCAGAAGCAGCGGCAGCAGATGACGGCATAGGCGGGCGGTGGCCAAAAATAACGACCGGCCGGCTCCCATCGTGCCCACGGCCCCGCGGTTTTCGCCAACTTTGCACTTTCCGACCTTCTGTTCCGCCTATGTCTTTCCTCCGCGCCGCCGATGCCCGCGACGAATCCGGCCACCTCATCAGCGAGCTGCACGGCGTCAAGCTCGTGCAGATTCTGGAGTACCTCGTGGCCGCTTATGGCTGGCCCGAGCTCGATGCCCGCCTGCGCATGAACTGCTTCGCCGAGAACCCGAGCATCAAGTCGAGCCTCACGTTTTTGCGACGCACGCCCTGGGCCCGCACCAAGGTCGAGGAGCTGTACATCAAAGCCCGCAGTGCCGAGGTGCAGGGCCGGCCGCGCCCGTAAAATTGGTTTGCGGTTGCTGGTTTTGGGTTGCTGGTTTTCAGCGAACTTCAAATCAGCAACCGGAAATTGCCCATTTGTAACCAGAAACCAGCAACAAAAAACCAGAAACGCTCAATGGCCGATATCTCCGAAAAATCATCGCCAGGGGCGCTGTTGGCTGGCTTTGGCTGTTTTGTAGCGTTCGAGTTCGTGGCCTTCTACGGGCTGCAGTACCTGACGTCGGGCCTGGGCGAAAGCAACCAGAACCAGCCCGAAAACACCATCGTGAGCAATTGGGTGAAGACGATGGTGTTCTTCGTCGCCCACCTGCTGCTGGTGCTCGCGGCCATGCTGGTGCTCAGCAACCGCCTGCCCCGCCGCTACCGCGGCCAGGTAATGGGCTGGTTTTACCTGGCCTTGGCCATGAGCTTCGTGCTCATCATCCCCTTATTCGGCTGAAAAAACAAAACCACCGCTGCGGGCGGTGGCTCAAGAGTGAAAACCCAGATGACTGCGGTAAGCGGCCGGTCGGTCCCGGCGGTATCGGTGGACTGCGGTTGCCGGTCGGTCCCGGCGTTATGTGGTGGGGTAGCAGTGGGTAGCGACCCTCCTGCGCGGCAGGCGCAGGAGGGCATGCGCTAAGTATAAAGACTTATTCTTCGTGCCGAATGTCGATTTCGCGCTGGCTGTTGGGCTTCGCGAAAGGAATGCGCACGCGCAGTTCCTGGCCTTCGTGGATGGCGTCGATGCGGGCGGCGTCGAGGTTGGCGGGTAGCTCCAGCTGCTGCACGAACAGCGGAGCGGCAAGCTCGTCGTCGGGCTCGTGGCGGTACTCGCTGAACACGGTGAGCTTGTTCTGGTTGAGCACCACGCGGAAGCTGTCGGCCGAAACGGTGGGCATGGCCACGCGCACAATCACGCCCTTCGGGTGCTGGTCGATGCGCAGCTGGGGCTGGGCCACGCCGCCACCGATGGTGTTGAGCAGGTCGAGCTGGGGAGCAATGCTATGGATGAATTTCGAGCTGATAAGTTTCATGGCAGGGAGCCGCAAATAGGGGCGGCTTCGGGTCGGTAATTACAAACCGTGTACCAATCTGAATCAGGGCTTATCTATATTGAAAATCAGTCGAATTGACGGTGTTTTGTTGACCAAATTTCGCCTTTCCGGCCACACTGACGGGAAACCAATTTAGTTTCCCCGAAAGGCAGACGATATGGCGTAGTACGCAACAAAAGCTGCGGGCTACGATGGCTAAAACCGGCTGGTGAGGCCAAAGTGGATTTTCGACGACTTCACATCAAACCCCTGCCCATTGGCCCGGCCCACCGAATACACGAACTGGAATAGCCCCGCCGGCGTGCGGAAGCTAAGGCCGGTGCCCAGGCCGGTAGGCTCGTTGGCAATGGCATTGGCTAAGTCGCGGCGCACATAAGCTTGGTCGGCAAAGAGAAAGGCGTAGGAATCGGGCCCGATAAACTGCCGGAATTCGGCCGTAGCCACGGCGTAGGTGCTAGTATAGAACTGGTTTTCGTTGAAACCCCGCAGCGAGTTCAGCCCGCCCAACCGGTACAGGTCATTAACGAACAGCTGCGGGTTTTGCAGGCTCTCGCCGCGCAGGCGCAGCAGCAGCACGCCGGCCCGTTTTACCGGGAAGTAGCGCTCAGCGCGCAGACTGAGGGAGTATTGGGTGGTGCGTAGCGCCACGCCGTCGTACAGCTCCGGTCGCAGTTCGGCGTTGCGGCTGATGGTTTTGGTGCCCACGGCGCCCTGGCCGCTCAGCAGGTAGCCGCGGTGCGGGAAGTACAGGTCGTCGAGACTGTTCCAGGTGTAGCTCAGGCCGTAGGAGTTGAACTGCGAGTCGATATTCTCGGGCAGCGTCGTGCGGGTTTTCAGCAGGGTATCGAGCAAAAACGAGCTGCGCTGCTCGAAGAAGAAGCTCACGCGGCCGGCGCGGGCCGTGGGGTAGCTCACCTGCACGCGGGGGCGCAGGGTCAGGAAGGCATCGGTTTGCTTGTAGAGGTTGAAGCTGGCGGCCACCTCGAAGGGGGTGCCGAAGAAGTTGGGGTGCACGTACTGCACATCGAGCAGCTGCGAAATGGCGTCGGTTTTGCGCCACTGCAGCCCAATCTGCTTGCCGCCGCCCTTGATGTTGCGCAGGTTGATGGTGACGTCGCCGGTAAACTGCACGCCGGTCTGGTTGGTATTGGCGTTGGGCAAAATGCCCACAATGGCGTCGAACTGGTTGCTGGGCCGCTCATCGAGCAGCAGGTACACGCGGGCCCGGCCCAGGGCAAAGCGCACTTCAGGCTCGGCGCGCAGCTTCACGTAGGGCAGCTGGCGCAGCAGCTGGGCGGCGGCCTCGACGCGCTGCTGGCTGAACGGCTGCCCCGGAAACAGCTGCAGGTACTTGGT
>NZ_BAAGZM010000553.1:0-2856 GCF_054778495.1 Hymenobacter agri | reverse complement strand
CCGGTGGTCGAAACGCCGCCCACGCTGGCCACCGGCCTGGGCGCGGCCAACATTGCTGGCCTGAACTGGGCCGACCCGCGCGACAACTTCACCGACGACGCGCTGGTACTCTCGGGCCTGGGCGCGACCGACGACTACGCCACGGTGCAAACCAAAACGGAGCGCGTTATCAACGGATTCCAGGCCAGCACCAGCGCCAATACGGTGCGCCTGCCCATCAACCCGCCCACCGTGCTCGGCAACCGCTGGACGCCCTACACCGGGGCCATCGATAAGGCGCTGGGCAAGGGCATGAAGGTGATTCTGGCCTGCTGGGAAAGCAATTCCTCGCGCAACGGCCGGATTGACGACGCGACGCAGTTCAACAGCATGTGGCAGACGGTAGTGGCCAAGTATGGCACCAATGCCAACGTGTATTTTGAGGTATTCAACGAGCCCCACGGCTACTCGCTGACTGAATTATCGGGCGTGTACGCCGACTGGCTGAGCCGCAACCCCGGCGTTCCGCAAAGCCACGTGCTACTCGACGGCGAAGGCTATGCGCAGAACATTACCGGCATCGGGGCCGACAGCCGCTTCAGCAGCTGCCTGCTGTCCATTCACCTCTACGACTTCTTTTATAACAGCCCGACCACCACGGCGGCGAGCTGGGAAAACGCCTTTGCCGCCAACCTGGGCAGCTACGCCAGCCGCGCCGTGCTCACGGAGTGGGGCACGTTTATGGCTACGGGCGTGAACTACTACGCGGCCATCGATAACGACGTGAAGAAGTCGTACGTGCTGGGCATCAGCAACTACTGCCGGCAGAAGGGCATTGCCAGCGTGTACTGGCCCGGCCTGCGCACCGGCGACCAGTACAGCCTGCTGCAGTTCGACGGTACCAACACCGGCGTAACCAACCCCTCGGGCCTGGGCCGTGTGCAGTTCGGCTGGGGCATTGGCGCGGGCGGCACCAACCAGTTCTACCCCACCGCCAGCTACCGCCTCATCAACCGCAACAGCGGCCAGGTGATGGACGTGAACGGGGCCTCGAAAAACAGCATGGCGCCCGTCATTCAATACTATCAGAACGGCGACCAGAACCAGCAGTGGCAGCTGGCCGTGGCCGGCGGCGGCTACTACACCCTCACCAACCGCAACAGCAGCCAGCTGCTCGACGTGATGAACGGCGCCACCACGGCCGCCACGCCCATCGTGCAGAACCCCGCCAATGCCACCGCCAACAGCCAGCAGTGGCAGCTCGCGGCCAACGCCGACGGCTACTACAAAGCCACCAACCGCAACAGCAGCCTCGCCCTCGACGTGAGCAACGGCTCGATGGCCGCCGCCACGCCGCTGGTGCAGGCCGCCGGCGGCACCGCCAACAGCCAGCAGTGGCTGATTTGGCAGCAGTAAAGGCCAAAGTTGTAGGGGCGGGGCTTGCCCCCGCCCGTCGTTGAACGGCATCGTGGCAACGGCGCGTCCGGGCGGGGGCAAGCCCCGCCCCTACATCGTCCAAACGACACGCCGATGGCCCAATCTTCTTTCCTATGAAACAACCAACCACCCTATTCCTAGCCTTCGCCGCGCTGCTGGCCACCGGCCCCGTCCAGGCCCAAACCGCCACGCTCACCGTCCGCATCGACGACACCAAACCGGCGCAGACCATGGCCAACTTCAGCGCGTCCGATGCCTGGGCCTGCCAGTTTGTGGGCAACTGGCCCGCGGCCAAGAAGGAAGCCATTGCCGACCTGCTGTTCAGCACCGAGAATGGGGCCGACGGCCAGCCCAGGGGCATTGGCTTGTCGATGTGGCGCTTCAACATTGGGGCGGGCAGCGCGGAGCAGGGCGCGGCCAGCGGCATCAAGGACGAGTGGCGGCGGGCCGAGTCGTTTCTAACCCCGGCCGGCACTTATGACTGGTCGCGGCAGGCCGGGCAGGTGTGGTTTATGCAGGCTGCCAAAAAGCGCGGCGTGCAGCAGTTTCTGGGCTTTTTGAACAGCCCGCCGGTGTCGCTCACCCGCAACGGCAAGGCCTTCGCCACCGCCAAGCAGCCCAACCTGGCTCCGGAAAAAGCCGGGGCGCTCGCCGACTACCTCGCCGCCGTAGTGGCGGGCGTGCGCCGCCGCACCGGCATCACCTTCGACTATTTGAGCCCCGTGAACGAGCCGCAGTGGGACTGGAGCGACGGCGGCCAGGAAGGCACCCCGTTTCTGAACACCGATATCGCCGGCATCAGCAAGGCGCTGGGCGCGAAGCTGGCGGCCGCCAAGCTGCCCACCCAGATTCTCATCACCGAAGCCGGCAAGCTCGACTACCTGTTCAGCCCCGCCGACAAGCCCGCGCAGGGCGACCAGATTACCGCGTTTTTCGGCGACAAGACCGCGCCGACCTACCTCGGCAGCACGCCGCGCATGGCCCGCACCATTGCCGGGCACAGCTACTTCACCACGTCGCCCTACGCGCAGGCCGTGGCCACGCGGCAGCAGCTGGCGGCCAAGGTGGCCAGCGTGCCGGGGCTGAATTTCTGGCAGTCGGAATACTGCATTCTGGGCGATAACGCGGGCGAAATCAACGGCGGGCCGCGCGATTTGGGCATGAAGCCGGCGCTATACCTGGCCCGCGCCATCCACACCGATTTGGCGGTGGCCAACGCGGCCGCCTGGCAGTGGTGGCTGGCCGTGTCGCCCTACGACTACAAAGACGGCCTCGTGTACGTCGACCAGAACAAGACCGACGGCAACTTCTACCCCAGCAAGATGCTCTGGGCGCTGGGCAACTACAGCCGCTTCGTGCGCCCCGGCGCCGTGCGCCTGCCCGCCCAACCCGAAACCGCCACCGACACCGCGCCGCTGGTATCAGCCTACCGCAGCGCCG